>DAIESZ010000281.1 GCA_027346035.1 Propionibacteriaceae bacterium | reverse complement strand
CGGTCGTTCTGGCGGTGGCGCGGATCCGCATGTCGATGGTGGTGCACCGCCGGGAGGCCGGGGGCGGGTGCGGCGGTGCTGGACATCGGCATCCCTCGGGGCAACCGCGCGGATGGGCCGGTCATTCCCGAGGCCGAACGGCGTCCACGATGCGGATGCCGCGACGTCGGATCCGCATCGGCACGGCGTGGGGCGCTCGGGTGCCCCGTGATAATCTCACCGCGTGATGTGTGTCGTCATCTCAGGGGAGGCGCCAGCGCCGGTCGGCTGCTGGTGGCCGCCCGTTCGGCGGCACTGACACCACGTTTTCCACGTCATCGGGCCGCCTGCGAGGCGGCCCGACGCATGTCCGGCCGCGCGCGGCAGCCCAGCCCAGAGCAGGAGAACCACGCATGACCACTCCGGAGGACCCCGCCCCCCCCGCCGACGCCGACGCCGGCGACGACCTCGCCAACTCCGTCAACGACGCGTCACTGCGCCGCAGCGAGGCGCGCAGCGAGCAGATCGAGGCCGACCTCGCCGTGCACCCCGAGCGCTACCGGATCCTCACCGGCGACCGGCCCACCGGCAACCTGCACATCGGCCACTACTTCGGCTCGCTGCGCAACCGGGTGCGGCTGCAGGACGCCGGCGTCCAGACGTTCGTGGTCATCGCCGACTATCAGGTGATCACCGACCGTGACGGCCTCGGCCCCATCCGCGACCGGGTGTTCTCGCTCGTCGCCGACTACCTCGCCGCGGGCATCGACCCCGCACGAACGACGATCTTCACCCACTCCTCGGTGCCGGCGCTCAACCAGCTGATGCTGCCGTTCCTGTCGGTGGTCACCGACGCCGAACTGCGCCGCAACCCGACGGTGAAGAGTGAGCTTGACGCGTCGGGCGACCGGCCGATGTCGGGGCTGATGCTCACCTACCCAGTGCACCAGGCGGCCGACATCCTGTTCTGCAAGGCCAACCTCGTCCCGGTGGGCAAGGACCAGCTGCCCCACCTCGAGCAGACCCGGGTGATCGCCCGGCGCTTCGACGAACGTTACGGCCGAGCCGTCCCCGAGGTTCCCGTGTTCCCCCAGGCGGATGCCCTGCTCAGCAGGGGAGCGGCGAACATCCTCGGCCTGGACGGGCAGAAGATGAGCAAGTCGCGCGGCAACACCATCGACCTCGGGATGAGCGCCGACGAGACCGCGCGGCTGCTCAAGCGCGCCGTCACCGACTCCGACCGGCACATCACCTTCGACCCGGCGAACCGTCCGCAGGTGTCGAACCTCGTCAACCTGGCGGCGCTGACGCTGGGGCGCACGCCGCAGGAGATCGCCGACCAGGTCGGCGACGGGGGTGGCGGCGGTCTCAAGAAGCTCGTGACCAGTGCGGTGAACGACTACTTCGCGCCCCACCGGGCACGACGCCTCGATCTGCTCGCCGATCCCGGCTACCTGCGCGACGTGCTCGCCGACGGCAACCGGCGGGCCAACGAGGTGGCCGAGGCGACCCTCGACGAGGTCCGCACCGCGATGCGGATGACCTACGCCTGAGGCGGGCGGCGCCGTCGTGCCCACCGGCCAGGCCCGGACCGAGATCGTCGACGGCGTGCCCGTCCCGCTCCGCTCCGCGCACGACCTGTCGTTCCTGGCCCGGTGGGGCCGGGTGTTCACCGTCTTCGACCAGCAGGACTCCGGCAACCTCTGCTTCGGCCTCGACGGGCCGTCCGAACGCCGTTTCCTCAAGTACGCCGGGGCCGTGACACTGCGCTACGAGGGACGTCCGAGGGATGCCGTGGATTCGCTGCGGGCCGCCGGCGTCCGGTACCGCGCGCTCGCCCACCCGACGCTGGTGCCGCTGCTCGAGTCGGTCGACCTGGGGGACGGGGCGCACGCCCTCGTCTTCCCGTGGGTCGACGCGGTCTGTCTCGGACGCCAGTACGGCCGTCGCGGCGTCCTCGACCTCCTCACGCGGACGCAGCGGGCTGACGCCGTGCAGCAGATCCTCGACTTCCACGTGGAGTCGGCCCGCCGGGGATGGGTGGCCGTCGACCTCTACGACGGGTCCATCCTCATCGACCCGGCGTCGGGCCGGGTGACCCTGTGCGACCTCGACTTCTACCAACCGGCCCCCTACGCCAACGAGATGGGCCGGCTGTGGGGCTCCACCCGGTTCATGTCGCCCGAGGAGTTCCAGTCGGGCGCTGCCATCGACGAGGTGACCACGGTGCACACCCTCGGCGTGATCGCGCACACGCTCCTCGGAGACGACGCGACCCGCTCGCGCGACGCCTGGATCGGCACCCCCCAACAGTTCGACATCACCGCCCGCGCGACCCGGCCCGACCGCCGTGACAGATGGCCGACCATCGCCGCCATGGCCGAGGCCTGGCGGGACAGCCTGGGCGGAAGCTGGCAACTCCCGGCGCCGGCGGCGGGGTCTTGGTGAGGCTTCCGATCCATGGAGGATGACGCTGTCGAGGCGGGCGCTGCTCTTCGGGGCTGCCGGGGCCGTGGGGGCCGGGGCGACGGGCTGCTCGGTGCCGGGGTCCCCCACCCCGCCGCGCAGGTGCTCGCCCTGGCTCGCGACTACGCACTCGGGATCAGCGTCATCCGGTCGGGCCACCCCATCCACGTGTTCGGCACGAACCGCCTGAGCGACCACCCGCGCGGCCCGGCGTTCGACACGTGGCGTGTCAGCAGACATCCGGTCGTGGCTCGGTCGACACCCGAGTCCGGGTACATGAACGCGGTTGCCGACCTCGGGTCGTACAACGTCGGCGGGCCCTATCTGCTGAACCGGAGCGGGTTCTTCTCCAACCCGACCCACCACGACCATGTGCACGCGGGCCTCGCGGCCTGAGCGGGGGATTCAGCGGACTCGCAGGAGTTCCTTGCCGATGACCCGCCGCTGGTCGAGGGCGAGCAACGCGTCGACCGCCTCGTCGAGCGGGCGCTCGTGGGCGATGAGCGGTGCGACGGCCCCGTCGTCGATGAGCGGGACGAGCTCGTCCCAGAGCCGCTGGGCGACCTCCGGCGTGCGGCGCAGCGTCGACGAGATGTTGACGCCGAGCACCCCGGTGTTGCTGAGCAGCAGCCGGTTGACCTTGACGGTGGGGATGTCTCCGCCGGTGAACCCGACGACCAGCAGCCGACCGTCGGGGGCCAGGCAGCGCAGCGAGTCGGTGAAGCGGTCGCCGCCCACCGGGTCGAAGACGATGTCGACACCCCGTCCGTTGGTGAGCCGGGTCACGGCGTCCTTGAAACCGTCGGCGAGCACGGCGTCGGTGGCGCCGAGCCGCAGGGCCGCCTCGGCCCTCTCGGGGGTGGAGGACACGGCGATGACCCGGCAGCCGCGCCCGGTTGCCACCTGGCAGGCCGCCGACCCCACGCCGCCGGATGCGCCGTGCACGAGCACGGTGTCGCCGCGCACCAGGCCGCCGCGATGGAGCAGTCCGAACACGGCGGTGAGGTAGTTGAGCGGCAGGGCGGCGGCAACGTCGAGGCTCAGCGAGTCGGGCAGGCGGAACACGGTGGCGGCCCGGGCGGCCACCTGCTCGGCGAAGCCGCCCAGCAACGTGATCGCGGCCACTCGCTCACCGGCCCGGAAGCCGCCCGCGTCGGCGTGCACGACACCGGCGACCTCCCAGCCGGGGATGAACGGCAGATCGGGACGGTCCTGGTGCAGTCCGCGGGTGTGCAGCAGGTCGGGGTAGCTCACGCCCGCGACGTGGATGTCGATGACCACGTCGCCGGGGCCGGGAACCGGGGTGGGCACCTCGGTGATCCGCAGGTCGCGGGGGCCGGTGAACCCCTCGACGACGGCTGCTCGCATGAGCGGGTCGGTCATGGTGGCATCCTCCACAGTCGTTGTCCCGGAGGCCCGCTCGGGTGGACCTTCCCGGGCTGGGGTCAGGGGGTTCAGCCCTCGGACGACCCTGCCACGTCGCCGTGTCCGCCGGAGCGGCGGCGACGCCGACGGCGCGGGGCGTCGGATCCGACATCGGCGGAGTCGGCGGAGGGAGCACCGGTGATGGGTGCCTGCGTCATGGTCGTGTCCGCCGCCCCCCCGCCGACGGGCTCACCGTTGCGGCGTCGACGCCGCACCCGGGTGCTCGGCTTGCGCTCCTCGCGGGGCCGTTCCGTGGCCTCGCCGGGGTCGCCCTCGTGCTCGGCCTGCCTCGCACCGCGGTCTCCGCCATGCTCGGCGTGCCTGCCACCGCGGTCTCCACGGTCTCCGCGCTGGCCGTGCTTGCCCTCCTCGAGGAACTCGCCGTCGTGGGAGTGGTGCTTCTTGCGCTCCGCACCGGGGACGCGTCCGGTCGTGCCCTCGGGGATGCCGAGGTCGGAGAGCAGCTCCGGCGAGGTGGAATAGATCTCCGGGGGGTTGTCGAAGGGCAGGTCGAGGGCCTTGTTGATGACCTTCCAGCGGGTGACATCGCTCCAGTCGACCAGGGTGACAGCAACGCCCTTGGCCCCGGCCCGCCCGGTGCGCCCGATCCGGTGCACGTAGTTCTTCTCGTCGTCGGGGCACTCGTAGTTCACCACGTGACTGACCCCGGTGACGTCGATGCCGCGGGCGGCGACGTCGGTGGCGACCAGCACCGACACCTTGTCCTCGCGGAACCTGCGCAACGCCTTCTCGCGGGCGGTCTGGGTGAGGTCGCCGTGAATCGAGGTGGCGGCGAACCCGCGGTCCTCCAGCTCGTCGGACAGGCGCTGCGCCGCGCGCTTGGTGCGGGTGAAGATCATCACCTTGCCCACCTCGGAGGCCTGC
>DAIESZ010000377.1 GCA_027346035.1 Propionibacteriaceae bacterium | reverse complement strand
AGCGTGCCGGGGGCACCTCGGGCGCGTTGTGGGGGGCCGCGCTGCGGGCCGCCGGCAGACGGCTCGACGACCGGTCGGCGCCGACGGCGGCCTCCGTCATCGAGGCGGCACGATCGGCCGTCGACGAGATCGTGACCGTGGGTGGAGCCGAGCGCGGCGACAAGACCATGGTCGATGCGGCCATCCCGTTCCGTGATGCCCTGGTCTCCAGCGATCAGCCGCTGGCGGTCGCCTGGGCTCACGCCGTCGAGGCCGCGGAGGCCGGGACCGAAGCGACGGCGTCCATCGCGGCCAGGCGTGGCCGGGCCAAGACCCATCACGAGCGCAGCATCGGCACCCCCGATCCCGGAGCCGTGTCGTTCTCCCGGATCGTGGCCGTCATCGGACGCCGGTTGGCCGGCGGCTGATCGCGGCACCCGCGGGCGACCGTGACAGGGGCCGGGTCATCGACGGGAAGGACACGGGCCTGGCAGGTGGTCATCGGCAGCGATGACTCCGGCATCGACGACAAGGAACGGCCGCCGGCCGCCATCGATTCCTACGACCGCTGAACTTCACGATGAGTTTCCACGATGACCGAGAGGATGGCAGGACAGATGAGCGAACAGGCGATCAGCAGGGTGGCGGTCATCGGCGCGGGCTACATGGGGGGTGGCATCGCGCAGGTCGTCGCGATGGCCGAGATCCCGGTGGTCATCTTCGACTCCGACGTCGAGTCGACCCTCCGCCACCACGCCCGGCTGCTCACCGAGGCCCGCGACTTCGAGCAGCGCGGCCTGTTCGCACCCGGGTCGGTCGAACGGATCGAGAAGTATCTCTCGGCGGCCGAGTCGCTGGAGGCCGCCGTCGTCGACGCCGACCTCATCGAGGAGGCCGTGTTCGAGCGGCCCGATATCAAGGGCCCGGTGCTCGCTCGGATCGAGGCGGCGGCGCGTCCGGACGCCATCATCGGCAGCAACACCTCCACCCTGCCGATCGGTGAACTGGCGGTGTTCCTCAGGGACCCCAGCCGCTTCCTCGGCGTGCACTTCTCCAATCCCGCCCCGTTCATCCCCGGCGTCGAACTGATCGCCCACACCGGCACCGACGAGCGGCATCTGCCCCCCGTGGAGGCGCTCATCAGGGCGCTCGGGAAGCAGAGCGCCCGGGTCGTCGACAAGGCGGGCTTCGTGCTCAACCGGCTGCAGTACGTGCTGCTCAAGGAGGCCATCAGCCTCGTCGAGGAGGGCATCGCCACCCCCGAGGACATCGACACGGTGGTGCGCACGACGTTCGGGTTCCGGCTACCGTTCTTCGGCCCGTTCGCGATCGCCGACATGGCGGGCCTCGACATCTACCGCGACTGCTTCACCACCTTCGAGAAGCACTACGGCCCCCGGCTCGCCAGCCCGGAGATGCTCACCAGCCTGGTCGAATCGGGACACCTCGGCCTCAAGCAGGGCGGCGGCTTCATCGTCGAGGCGGGTGACCCGTCGGCCCTGGTCGCCTACCGCAACACCGCCTACGCGCGCCTGTCGCAACTGCTCGACGAACTCGGCCCGGCTCCCCTCTGAGACTCCCGGGCCCGCGTCCCGGGGCTGACTGTGGCCTCCACGACGTTTCGATCTGCTCACCTAGAAGGAGTTGCCTCCCATGACCTCCACCGCGGAGACCTACACGGCCGACACCTGGCCGATCGCCTGCGCCATGCTCCCGTTCGGCGGCACCGACAGCCATGGCGGCCCGATCCAGGACGCCGACCCGTCCGAGTGGGCGACGCAACTGGGCCTCGTGCGCCGACTGGGCTTCACCGAGGTCGACCCCACCGACACCTGGGTGCGTGTGGGTGACCTGTCGCCAGAACGTCTGGCGGTGTTCCAGCACGTCGTCGAGGACGCCGGCCTCACGATTCCCGCGATCTCGACGTCGCGGCGCAGCATCATGGATCCGCGGCGGGGCGCCGAGTACCTCGACTACAGCCACCGGCTGCTCGACAACGCCGCCGCGATCGGCGTCCGCACGGTCAGCTACGGCTTCTTCCAGGCCCTGTCGCAGGCGCAGGGCAGCGCGTTGTGGTTCTGGCTCGCCGACGGCTGGAAGGACGACTTCACCCCCGGGGTGCGCGACCGGGCCGTGTCGATGATCCGTGACCTGGCCGAGCACGCCCAGCGCAACGGCCAGCAGATCACCCTGGAGATGTACGAAGACACCTACGTGGGCACGGCCGACGACGCCGTGGCCTTCCTCGCCGACGTCGACCACCCGGCCTGCGGGCTCAACCCCGACATCGGGAACCTCGTGCGCCTGCACCGCCCGATCGAGCCCATCCCGTCGATGTTCGACAAGACCCTCCCGCACGCCAACTACTGGCACGTGAAGAACTACCTGCGCGACGAGGACCCCGCCACGGGCTCGTACACCAGCTTCCCCCTCCCCATGGAGTTCGGTGTCATCAACTACCGGGCGGCGATCACCCAGGCCGTCACGGGCGGGTTCACCGGCGCGTTCCTGTGCGAGCACTACGGCTCGGACAGCCTCGGCGTGTGCGCCCGCAACCGCGACTACATCCGCAGCGTCCTGTCCACGATTCTTGAGGCCTCATGAGTGGGCGGGCACCGGGAGCCCCCCGCCCGGTCACGGATCGCGGGTGGGCGGCCCACCAGCGGGCCTGAGGCGTCGACCACCACTGACCCGCGGCCGTGACCGACGTCCCGTGCTGCGAACGGAAGGATTCCCATGCGCATCGTCATCACCGGAGGGCAGGGCTTCATCGGCTCCGCCCTCGCCGCCGAACTCCTCACCCGCGGCCGGTTCCGGGGGCGGGAGATCGAACGGATCGTGCTCGCCGACCGGATCGCCCCGGTGGGCGGCCGACGCGATGACACCGGGGTGATCGAGACCATCACCGGCGACCTCGCCGACTCGATACCGCGGATCTTCTCCGCTCCGGTCGACGTGGTCTTCCACCTAGCCGCGGCCGTCTCGGCCGAGTGCGAGCGGGACTTCGACCTGGGGATGGCCGCCAACCTCGACATCACCCGCCGCCTGCTCGAGGCCGCCCGGAGCCAGTCCGAGGATGGCGGCGGACGGGTCGGAGTCGTGTTCTCGTCGAGCGTCGCCGTGTACGGGCCGGATGCCGCACTCCCACTCCCCGAGGTCGTGTCGGAGACCACCCTCCCGACGCCGCAGTCGAGCTACGGGGCGCAGAAGTTCGCGTGCGAGACGTTGATCGCCGACTACACCCGCAAGGGGTACGTCGACGGCCGGGTGGTGCGCCTCATGACGGTGGCCGTCCGCCCCGGACGCCCGAACGCGGCGGCGTCCTCGTTCGTCTCGGGCATCATCCGCGAGCCGCTCGCGGGGTTGGACGCCCGGTGCCCGGTGGGTCGCGACGTGCGCCTCGCGATCGCGTCCCCCCGTACCACGGTGAGGGGCATTCTCACGGTGGCCGAGGCCGAGCGGGGCGACCAGCCGGGACAACTCCGCGGCCGCCTGCCGGTGAACCTCCCCGCGCTCACCGTCAGCGTCGGGGAGATGCTCGACGCGCTGCGCGAGGTCGCGGGCCCTGACGTGGCCGCGAGGGTGCACGAGTCGCTCGACCCGGCCATCGAGGTCCTCGTGCGCTCGTGGCCGGCCACCTTCGAGAACTCGCGAGCCCATGACCTGGGGCTGCGGCCCGACCGCGACATCGTCACCGTCATCCGCGAGTATCTGGAGGAGCATCCGGACGCCGTCGCGGGCCCGTCCCGGGGCTGACCACAGCCCGGGCCGACTGCTCGATGCGGCCGGTCGCCGTCGGGCAGGGCAGAATGGGCGCCGATGACTGATTCCTTGGCCCCCACCCGGCCCGGCGCCCCGGTGACCGTGCACCTGACCACGCTGGGCTGCGCCCGCAACGAGGTCGACTCCGAAGAGCTCGCGGCCCGGTTGGAGGCCGGCGGGTTCCAACTGGTCGACGACCCGGCCGACGCGCAGGCCGTGATGGTCAACACCTGCGGATTCGTCGAACAGGCGAAGAAGGACTCGATCGACACGCTGCTCGCCGCCTCCGACCTCAAGGTGCAGGGCCGGGCACAGGCGGTCGTCGCCGTCGGCTGCATGGCCGAGCGGTACGGCGTCGAGCTTGCCGAGTCGCTGTCCGAGGCGGATGCCGTGCTCGGGTTCGACGACTACACCGACATCGCCGCCCGGCTCCGCACGATCCTCGACGGCGGCGGCCACCAGAGCCACACCCCCCGCGACCGGCGGACACTGCTGCCGATCGCACCGGTCGCCCGCCGTGCGGCCGCCACCGGACTGTCCGTGCCGGGCGTGGTCACCGACCTGCCCGAGGGCGTCGCTCCGGCCAGTGGCCCGCGGGTCGTGCGCCGGCGCCTCGGCCACGGGCCGAGTGCCCCGCTCAAGATGGCGTCCGGCTGCGATCGGCGCTGCGCCTTCTGCGCGATCCCGAGCTTCCGCGGCAGCTACCTGTCGCGCCCGCCATCGCAGATCGTCGACGAGGCGCGCTGGCTCGTCGAGCAGGGCGTCCGCGAGGTGTTCCTCGTCAGCGAGAACTCCTCGTCGTACGGCAAGGACCTCGGCGACCTGCGATCGCTCGAGAAGCTGCTGCCGCAACTGGCCGCGGTCGACGGCCTCGACTGGATCCGGGTCTCCTACCTGCAGCCCGCGGAGATGCGCGACTCGCTCATCGAGACGATCGCCGGCACCGACAAGGTCGTGCCCTACTTCGACCTCAGCTTCCAGCACGCGTCCGGACCCCTGCTGCGCCGCATGCGCCGGTTCGGGGACGCCGGCAGCTTCCTCGACCTGCTCGGGCGGATCCGGGAGGCGTCCCCCGACGCCGGCGTGCGCAGCAATGTCATCGTCGGCTTCCCGGGCGAGACCGACGACGACTTCGGCGTCCTCACCGACTTCCTCCAGGAGGCCCGGCTCGACATCGTCGGCGTGTTCGGCTATTCCGACGAGGAGGGCACCGAGGCGGCGACGCTCGATGGCCACCTCGACGACGACCTCATCGAGGAACGCCGCAGCAGCCTGGTCGACCTCGTCACCGAACTCATGGACG
>DAIESZ010000262.1 GCA_027346035.1 Propionibacteriaceae bacterium | reverse complement strand
GCCTACGCGTTCAACGTCCCGACCGTGCACGGCGGCGGCGCGATCACCGTGGAGCGTGGCGAGGACCGGACCATGGCCACGAAGAAGAGCTACACCGTCACCGGCGGCATGTGTCCCCGCTGCGAAGGCATCGGAAGCGTCCACGACATCGCGCTCGACGAGCTGCTCGACGAGAACCTGTCCCTCGCCGACGGGGCGTTGAAGGTGCCCGGCTACACCCCCGGCGGGTGGAACCACCGCCTGTACGCGGCGTCCGGCTTCTTCCCCGCGGACAAGCCGATCGGGCAGTTCAGCAAGCGCGAGCGCCACGACCTCCTCTACCGGGAGCCCACCCGGATGAAGATCGAGAACATCAACATGACCTATGAGGGGCTGATCCCCCGGATCCAGAGGTCGATGCTCTCCAAGGACGTCGAGGCGATGCAGCCCCACATCCGGGCGTTCGTCGAGCGGGCGGTCACCTTCACCACCTGCCCCGAGTGCGGCGGCACCCGGCTCAGCGCCGCGGCCCGCGCCTCCACGATCGCAGGCGTCAGCATCGCCGACGCCTGCGCGATGCAGATCAGCGACCTCGCCGGCTGGGTTCGGACCCTCGACGCGCCGAGCGTCGCACCGCTGCTGGCCTCCCTGATGGACCATCTCGACGCTTTCGTCCGGATCGGCCTCGGGTACCTGTCGCTCGACCGGTCGTCGGGCACCCTGTCGGGCGGCGAGGCACAACGGGTGCGGATGATCCGGCACCTCGGTTCGTCGCTCACCGACGTCACCTACGTGTTCGACGAGCCGACGATCGGGTTGCACCCCCACGACATCCAGCGGATGAACGAGCTGCTGCTGCAACTGCGTGACAAGGGCAACACGGTGCTGGTCGTCGAGCACAAGCCCGAGACGATCGCGATCGCCGACCACGCCGTCGACCTCGGCCCCGGCGCGGGCGCCGCGGGCGGTGCGATCGTCTTCGAGGGCAGCGTCGCCGCCCTGCGCCGCAGCGGCACCCTCACCGGACGCCACCTCGACGATCGGGTCCGGGTCAAGGACACCGTCCGCGCCCCCACCGGGCTGCTCGAGGTGCGCGGGGCCCGCGACCACAACCTGCGAGGCGTCGACGTCGACATCCCACTCGGCGTCCTGACCGTGATCACCGGCGTCGCCGGATCCGGCAAGAGTTCCCTCGTCGACGGATCCGTGTCACCCCGCGATGGGGTGGTCACGATCGACCAGACCCCGATCAAGGGGTCCCGACGCAGCAACCCCGCCACCTACACGAGCCTGCTGGACCCGATCCGTAAGGCGTTCGCGAAGGCGAACGGCGTCAAGCCCTCCCTGTTCAGCGCCAATTCCGAGGGGGCCTGCCCCGCGTGCAAGGGTGCCGGCGTCATCTACACCGAGCTCGGGTTCATGGACACCGTGACCACCGTGTGCGAGGAGTGCGACGGCTTGGGCTTCCAGCCGGCCGTCCTCGACCACCGCCTGGGCGGCCGCAACATCCACGAGGTGTTGTCGATGACCGCAGCCGAGGCACTGGCGTTCTTCGGAACCGGTGAGGCCCCGATTCCGGCGGCACGCACGGTGCTCGAGCGGCTGGTCGATGTCGGACTCGGCTACCTCACCCTGGGTCAGCCGCTCACCACGCTGTCGGGCGGTGAACGCCAGCTACTCAAGCTCGCCACCCACCTCGGCGAGAAGGGTGGCCTCTACGTGCTCGACGAGCCAACCACCGGCCTGCACCTGGCCGACGTCGAGCAGCTGCTCGGCCTGCTCGACCGTCTGGTCGACAGCGGACGCTCGGTGATCGTCATCGAGCACCACCAGGCCGTGATGGCCCACGCGGACTGGATCATCGACCTCGGTCCGGGCGCGGGACACGACGGCGGGCTCGTCGTCTTCGAGGGAACACCGGCGGACCTCGTGGCCGACGCGTCGACCCTCACCGGACGCCACCTCGCCCGCTACTGCGGCGTGCCCGACAGCGTCTGACCGGGCGACCCTGATGCGGTAGCTACCGGGGGGCCCCGAGCGGGCCGACGGGAAGGGTGTGAGCTGCCAGGGCCGCCACCAGGCGCGCGTGCACCGCCTGGTTCGCCTCGGCCCCCGCCCGGCGCAGTGCCATCAGTGCCGCCCCGGCGAGACCGTCGGTGGCGGTGAGGCAATGGCGTCCGGCCAGGCGCTGGGACATCCGGTCGTGCAGGGCGCTGGCGGGGCCGATCAGGCCGCCCGCCAGCACCAGCGGAACGTCGTCGTCGCCGAGCAGCGAGGTGATCGTGTTCGTCAGGGCGTTCGCGGCGCCGTCGAGGATCAGTCCGGCCACGGGATCGTCGGGGTGTCGGAGCACGATCGGGGCCAACCGGGCCAGCTCGATCGGACGCCGCCCATAGATCTCGTGCACGAGCGGGGACAGAACCTCCGGACGCCCGGCCCGCTTGCGGCGGCCGCGGGCGAGTCCGTACTCGGCCAGCACCTCGTCGGTCAGCGCGGTCGGCTCCCCGCGCCCGTCGAGATCGGCGGCGGCGGTGATAGCGGCTCGGCGGCCGATCCAGAACCCCGATCCGGCATCCCCCAGCAGCCAGCCGAGACCGTCGGCCACCCGCACCAGAAGTCCGTCGCTGATCCGGCAGGCCACGGCCCCGGTACCGACGATCTGCACGGCGCCCTCGGACGCCGGAGTGCCCGAGAAGTAGGCGCTCAGCACGTCGCTGTCGATGGCGAGCGGACCCGGGACGCCACCCTCGACGAGTCGTTCGATCAGCCCGTCGGTGGGCGTCGACCCGGCGGCCCCGCCTGCCATGGTGACCAGGGAGGACACGATCCGCTCGCCGCTGCCGGACTGGGCGAGCGCCTGATGGCAGGCCTCGACGACGTTCGCCGTCGCCAGTTCGACACCCGACGAGATCGGGTTCCCGGCGCCGGCGCGCCCGACACCAAGGACGTCACCGGTGAGGCCGATGACCGCCGCCCGGGTCGAGGTACCACCCGCGTCAACCGCAATGACTGCCGGAACCATGACCCTCCTGTCGGTTGCCCCCGTCACCGCACGGGTGGATGGCCAGCACACTAACGGGTGGCGGGCCAGTTTCAGGCTTCGATCCTCAGTCGGCCCGCGTACGTGTCGGTGAGCGCCCGGTTGTGCTCATCGCCGCCCGGGATGTTCGCCGAGATGTACATCGGCGGCCGGATCCCCCGGGCTGCGAGCCTCTCGGCGGTACCCAGCGTGAGCAGTTGGGCGATGAACGCGCCGGTGATCGACGAGATGGCGCCACCCACCATCCCCTCGGTGAGCTCACCGGGCTCGAGCGGCACCGTGGTGTCGCCGAACGGTGCCAGGTTGTCGATGACGACGTCGGCCAGGTCACTGAGCCGTTTGCCCGACGGGTGCTTCGGCCTGACGGCCATCGTGTGTTGCAGGCTGGTGACCGCGATGAGGGGGTGGCCGGCGTCCTTGACCGCCTGGGCGACGCCGATGATCGACCCGTTGACGCCCGAGTTGGACGCGATGATCCACACGTCCGCCGGGTGATCCGACTGGAGCGAATACAGCTCCACGGCGACGCTCGGGTCACGCTCCAGATCGGAACCGTTGAGTGAGCCGCGTTCGCGCGTACCCCAGAGGACGACGTCGCGCAGCGCGGCCTTCGATGTGGGGATCAGGCCTCCGGCCCGGCCCGCGACCTCCATCGCGAAGGCCTCGGAGTGGCCGCTGCCGAAGGCGTGCACCACGCCACCCGTGGCGATCGACTCGGCCATCAGATCACATGCCCGGGCGATCGGCCCGTCGGCGGCGGAAGCCACCAGCAGCGGCAACCTCGATGTGACTTCGTGCTGGAATTGTTCGGCTGTAGTCATGTGCGGAACTCTATGACCTGCACCGGGGCAGCCCCGGGGATTGGCCGCCTCGCGCGATCCCCCGCCTGTCGGTGGGAAGCCGGCTGGGTGCCACCGGGTGATCCGTGGATCCCGCCGCCGAGGTTCCCGGTCAGGAAGACGTGGCTGCCGGCTCTCGAACCACCGGAACGGTGCGCCCGGTCCGGACCGACTCCTGGGCAGCGAGCACGATCGACAGCGTGCGGAGTCCCACGTGCACATCCGGCTGGGCGTGCCTGCCCGATCGAACCGCGTCGATGAAGGTGTCGAGCATCGCGTCGTCGAAGTTCGGACCGTAGCGGGACTCGATCGGCAGGCCCGTCTCGGAGGAGATTCCATGCGCGGCGGGCCCGAAGAAGTCGACTTCGACCGTGCCGCCAGTCCCGGCGACGTGCAATGTCAGGCCGCCCCAGACCGGCGACGTGTCCGGCTTGCTCCACGAGCAGTCGATCGCGGCGATGACGCCGTTCTCGTAGGTGATGTTCACCAGACCGGCCGTTTCCGCGCCGGCGCGCTGTGCGTGGAGGGTGCGGTTCGTGATGGCTGTCACGGAGACCGGCTCCGAGTCGATCAGGTCGTCGACCATGTCGGCGATGTGCACGACGTGATCGATCAGCGCGCCGCCACCCGAGAGCACCGGATCGGCGAACCAATCCCGGGACCGCGGCAGCATCCCGTTGTTCGCGCCACGCACGGTGATCAGGTGCCCGAGCGCCCCGGCCCGGTACGCGGATCGGAGCCGCGTGAACGCCGAGGCGAACCTGACCGGAAAGGCGACCATGAGCATGACGCCGGCCGTGGCGGCGGCCTCGCGCATGGCCAGCCCGTCCTCCCACGTGGTGGCGAGCGGCTTCTCGCACAGGATGTGGGCTCCGGCGGCCGCGGCGAGCTCGACAAGCTTGCGATGGCGGGCGTTCTCGCTGGTGATGACGACCGCGTCCGGACCCCACGCCAAGAGCTCCTCGAAGGTGTCGGCGTAGCCGACTCCGAGCGCGTCGGCCAGTGCGCGCCCGCGAAGTTCGCCGACCGACTCTCCCGTTGACGTGCCGTCCGGGTCGGACCCGCGCACCTCCACGCCGGGCATTGCGGCCAGCGACGTCATGTACCCCAGCGCGTGCGTGTGCGCGAATGACATCACCGCGACCTTCAGACCCCTCATGCGAGCACCTCCGAGAGCACCGGGAGGTCGGTCGGCTGGCCGGTCTCCAATGATTTCAACGCCGCGTTCGCGATCGCGACGGCGATGGCGCCGTCCGCGGCGCTCACCCGTGGGACTTGTCCGCCGAGGATCGCCCCCAGATACTCGCGAAGCTCCAGGTAGTAGGGATCCTCAGCCGGATCGATGCGTGGAAGGAGACCGTCGACCGCCTCCGACGCGGCGAGATCGGACCGGTAGTTGCGCTCGGCCGCGGATGAGTGGCTGAGGCAACCGAGCGTGCCGGTCACCGAGTATTCCGTCGTGAAGGCAAGGTGCTGCGGCCCCCAGAGGCCCGAAACCTGGCTGATGGCGCCGGAGGCGTGGGTGAGCAGGACGTGTGCGGCTTGGACGGGGTTGTCAGCGTCGGGGATGCCCGCGGTCACGGCGGACACGCGAACGACCTCTCCGGCGAGCCACCGGGCCATGTCCAGGTCGTGGATCATCTGGTCCATGATGATGCCGCCGGACAGGGCGTGGTCGGCGTACCATGCGGCGCGCGTCGGGAACGCGCCGGAGCGTGAGAGACGCAGCACCGCGAGGTCCCCGAGCAGCCCACTGTCGACGGCCTGCTTGAGGCGGACGTATTCCGGGAAGAATCGCACCACGTGAGCGGGATAGAGCGGTATCCCGGCATGCTCCGCGCGCGCGACCAGATCGCTCGCGTCGGCGTCGGTGAGGGCGAGCGGCTTCTCGGAGATGACCGGCTTACCCGCCGCCAGCGCGGCGCGCACGATCTCTGCGTGCGCGAAGGTCGGGACGACGACGTCGACGACATCGACGCGGGCGAGCAGCTCGTCGAGGGAGTGCACCACCACACCGCCGTAGGCTGCCACGAGTTCGGGCGCGCCCTCCTCCGAGTAGACGAACACATCGCCCAGTCGGAGGAGGTTCGGTAGGTGGGCGCGGGCGATACCTCCGGCGCCCACGAGGCCGATGCGCGGAGGATGTTGGGTCATTGGATCTCCTGTTCGAAACGAGGTTGTACGGCAGCGCCGACGAGAAGCGCCGCGCCCGCGAGTCCGGCGGCGGGCCCGACGACCGATTGCTCGATTCGGGGCGCTGCCCGCCAGGTGAGGCGTTCGGCCACCGCTCGCCGCAGCGGCCCCAGCAGGCGGTCGCCGGCCTCACCCATTCCGCCGCCGATGACGATGACGCCGGGGTCGATCACCGCCGTGAGCATGCCGAGGCCCGTGGCGAGTGCCGCGATGGCCTGGTGCCAGACGAGCGACGCGACCGGATCCGACCCGATGCGTTGCACGAGTTCGCGAGTGTCGGCGGCATGCTCACCGCCGGCCTCCCGGTAGCGGCGGAACACACTGCCTGCCGAGGCGTAGACCTCGATGCACCCGCGTTGCCCGCAGTTGCAGAGCTCGCCGCCGGGGACGACGGGGACGTGGCCGAACTCACCCGCGGCACCGGAGGCGCCGATGATGAGCGATCCGCCAGAGACGACAGTCGCCGAAATTCCTGTCCCGATCGGGATGAAGACGAGGTCGTCCGCGCTGCGGCTGATAGCTCGCCGGGCCGCCTGCTCGGCCCGCGCACCGGCGCGCGCGTCGTGCTCCAACGCAACAGGGACGCCGAATCGGGCGCGGAGAATCTCGGCGATCGGGAGGGCGGCCCACCCAAGATTCACGGCGAGCACCACGATGCCTGCCTTGCTGTCGACGAGCCCCGGCGAGCACACGCCGATACCCGCGAGCACATGGCCGTCGCGTGCGGACCGCACGACAAGCTGATCGACCACCTCCGTGACGGCCGCCAAGGCTCGGTCCTCCGGACCGGCGCACTCCGCGCGGTCCGCGAACGTCGGGGAGGTCACGAAGGCCAGCGAGGCGCCATTTTCCGCGTAGAGAGCCCCCTTGACGGTGGTTCCGCCGATGTCGACGGCGACGACCACGCGAGAACCTGCCATCAGGGCGTATCCGCTTGATCGAGTGCGCGATCGCGGGTCAGCACGTTCACCCGAGCCGGAGCCAGGATTTCGTCAAGCGCGAGGACGCTTGCGCCCCTGATCGGTGCGTCACGCGGCGCTCGGCTCGCGCGCACCTCCAAGTCGTCGGCCACCAGCGGAAGGCACACCCGGTAGAGCTCGCCTCGGATCGCGGCGACGAGGGGGGGCGACGCGGACAAGGACCCCGCGAGGACCACCTCTTTGGGATTCAAGAAGTTGGCGATGATGCCCAGCACCCGGCCGATTCTGATGCCGGCTTCACGCAACTCCTCAACCACCGCCGGATCGCCTTGCGCCGCGAGTGTCAGCAGCCTCTCGGTCGACGAGACGTCATGCCCGGCGTCGCGTAGGCGCGCGATGATCGCGCCGCCCGAGGCGATGGACTCGAGGCAGTTCGGTATCCCGCAGGTGCAACCGATGGCGGATACCCCATTGACCTCCGTGTGGGCAAGTTCCCCGGCCGCGCCGCTGATCCCCCGGTGCAGGCGCCCCCCCGTGATGATCCCGCTGCCGATCCGGGTGCCGAGCTTCACGGCGATCAGTTGCGACTGCTCGGGGTCCAGTTCGTCGGACCGCTCCGCCAAGGCGATGAGGTTCGCGTCGTTCTCCACGAGGATGGGAACCTCGGTGTGCTCAGCGAAGAGATCGCCGAGCACCACGCCGTCCCAGGAGGGATTGAAGGTCGGGGTGACGATCCTGCCCTCCGGGTAGGAGACCGGCGCGGGGACGCCGATGGCAACCGCGCGCAGGCCGGACGGGTCGTGATCGCTTCCGCGCACGAGTTCCTCGAACCGTTGCCAGAGTTCGTCGACCGCCGCGCGCGGGCTGATCGTTCGTGACAGGGGCGCGGAATCACCGCTCGTGTCGCTGTCCAGCAGCCTGCGTCCGGCGAGATCGGTCAGCGCGAGGCGCACGTGATTTGCCCCGAGCTCGATCGCCAGGACGAAGCCGCTGGCCCCGTCCAGCATCAGCCGCCGACCGCGGCGGGCCCTGCCCGGAGACACGGAACCGATCTCACGCACCAGGCCGGCCGAAACCAGCGTGTCGACACGGAGCGACACGGTCGAGGGCGCGAGGCCCGTCATCCGCGCGAGTGCCGACCGCGACACCACGCCGGTCGAGCGGATGAGGCGAAGCACGTCGCCCACCGAGCCGGGGGCTGAGTCCACATCCTTGTAGAGGCGCCGAGCAGTCATTGATTTATCGTAGCCAGAAACTACTTCGAAAAACGAACATCATTTTTCTGAGATCGGCTGTTTACTTCCGGAGTCGGGACTGCGATAGTTCCCAGATGACAACCACGACTCAGCTCGAGGGACCCCCTCCGGCGGGCGTCCACGTCACGAAAGGACATGCAGTTGCGGCTCGCCACGGCGCGCTGGCAAGCGTCCCTGCGTCATGCCATCAGGAGCACAGGAAGGAAGAGCAATGCATTCATCCCGCTTAACGAGGTGGCACCGGCTCGGCGTCACGGTGGCGACGGCGGCCGCGATCGCCATGGCCGCCGCGGGCTGTAGCTCGTCCGGCTCGCCCGGCTCGTCCAGCCAGTCCGGATCGTCCGGCCAGTCCGGCGCGTCCGGCTCGAACACGGTCCTCAACATCGCGAACGTTGGCGGCGCCACCTGGACCTGCGGATTCAACCCGTTCAACCCGGCGGTCAACCAAGAGTCGTTCGGGTTCTCGTATGAGCCCCTCATCTACATGAACACCCTGAAGGACGCCGCCCAGACGCCGATGCTGGCCACTAAGGCCGAGTGGTCGAGCGACTACAAGACCCTGACGTTCACGATTCGGAGCGGGGTCACATGGAGTGACGGGAAGCCCTTCTCGGCCGCCGACGTCGCCTTCACCTTCAACCTCTTGAAGAAGAATCCCGGCCTCGATATCAACGCGATCTGGTCGTCGGGCCTGCAGTCCGTCACGCAATCGGGGTCGGACCAGGTGGTGTTCAAGTTCAAGTCCGCCGCACAGCCGTACCTGTACTACATCGGGGATCAGACCCCGATCGTGCCGGAGCACATCTGGTCGACCAGCGCCGTCGGAAACCCGGTGAACTACGCCGACCCCAAGCCCGTCGGAACCGGGCCGTACACCGTGGCGAGCTGCACCCCGCAGAACATCCAGTACAAGGCGAACCCGAGCTACTGGACGCCGGGCGCGCCGGCCGTGAAGACCGTCAACTACCCCGCCTACACAGACAATTCGCCCGCCAACCAGGACCTGGCGAGCGGCAAGGCGCAATGGGGAGGCCAGTTCATCCCCAGCATCGACAAGTACTACGTGGCCCGGGACCCGGCGAACAACCACTACTGGTTCCCGCCGACGGCGAACGTGAGTCTCGCCTTCAACCTGAAGCACCCGGTGACCGGCAACGTCGCAATCCGCCAGGCGCTCGCGTACGCCGTGAACCGCACCACCGTCGCGAAGGTTGGCGAGTACGGGTATGAGCCCGCCTCGAACCAGTCAGGGATCGTGCTTCCGACCTTCCAGTCGTGGTACGACACCAGCCTCGCCCAGCAGTACGACTACACGCAGAACCAGGCGAAGGCGAAGCAACTGCTCGCCACCGCCGGGTACTCGGCGAGCAATCCGCTCAAGCTGACCGTGCTGACCGTCAGTGGGTACACCGACTGGGATGCGTCCCTGCAGGAGATCAAGCAGGAGCTCGCGCAGGTGAACGTCGACCTGACGGTGCAGGATCTGGCTGGACAGACCTACAACACCCGCATCTACAAGGGTGACTTCGACCTCGCCTACATCGCCGAAACCGGCGGTCCAGCGCCCTACTACGAGCTACGGCAGTTGCTGCTGAGCTCAAACTCCGCTCCTCTGGGGCAGAACGCGTCGACGAACTTCATGCGGTTCTCCGACCCGAGCGTTGACAAATTGCTCACCGAGTACGCGAGCGAGTCACCGACCGAGCAGCACACGATCGTCAACCAGTTGCAGAAGGTCATGCTGACGCAGGTGCCGGTCATCCCCATGACGGAATCGGTGAGTTGGTTCCAGTACAGCACGAAGGACTTCAGCGGGTGGCCGACCGCATCCGACCCCTACGCGCTGCCGGCGCCGTACGCCGTTCCCGACCAGGAGCAGGTGCTGCTCCATTTGAAGACGAAGTGATGCAGATGTCCGATGTCTGGGCCGGCGGCGCCATGACGGTGTCGCCGGCCCAGGCGCCACACTCGCAGCAACGATTCCGAAGGCCGGCGGCCGGTCGTGGCCCGGTCGAGACGGGAGACTGACATGAGATTCCTCGTGCGACGCATGGTGCTGTTCGTCGTCACCTTGTGGATCGCGTTGACGATCAACTTCTTCATTCCGAGGCTCATGCCCGGCAATCCGGCCGAGGCCATGATGGCCCGATTCCGCGGGCGGGTGAATCCGGATGCCCTGAAAGCCCTCGAGGCGGCATTCGGTATCAACACCCAGAAACCCTTGATCGAGCAGTACTTCGAATACCTCGGGAACACGGTGACCGGGCACTTCGGAACGTCGCTGACGTTCTTTCCCCAGCCGGTGAGCTCCGTGCTCGCCACCGCCCTGCCGTGGACCGTCGGTCTGGTCGGTGCGACGACGATCATCGCTTTCCTCCTCGGAACGCTCATCGGGTTGGTGGCCGGTTGGCGTCGCGGCGGAATTCTGGACAGCGTCCTGCCTCCGGTGTTCATCATCACCGGCGCGCTGCCGTTCTTCTGGGTCGGCCTGCTGCTGGTCCTGGTGTTCTCGGTCACCCTGAACGTGTTGCCCAACGACGGCGCCTACGACGTGACCCTCACGCCGGACTGGAGTGCCGGATTCTGGACGAGCGTGCTGAGTCATGCGATTCTGCCGGCGGTGACGATTCTGATCATTTCGATCGGCGGCTGGATCCTGACCATGCGCAACAACGTGGTGACGATCCTGGCCGACGATTACATCCGGATGGCGAGGGCGAAGGGCCTGTCCAACGGGAAGATCATGTACGGCTACGCGGCGCGGAACGCGGTGCTGCCGAACCTGGCCGGCTTCGCCATGTCGCTCGGGTTCGTCGTCTCCGGCGCCATTCTGGTGGAGTACACCTTCAACTATCCCGGCGTCGGGTACATGCTGCTGCAGGCCGTGAACAATGAGGACTACCCCCTCATGCAGGCGATGTTCGTCATGATCACGGTCGCGGTGCTGGTCGCGATCCTGCTCGCCGACTTCCTGACTGTTCTGCTTGATCCCCGCGCCCGGACGGAGGGCTGACCGTGGTCTCTGTCACTGCCGATGTCATGGAAACCCCGATCCCGAAGGGCAGGGGCCGCAGCAATGGTGCGGTGGTCTCGATCTGGCGCGCCATCCGCGGGAACGGGAAGGCACTTGCCGGCGCCATCCTGTTGCTGATCTTCGTGGTTGCCGCGATCGCTCCCCAGCTGTTCACCTCGGTGCGGCATCCGACCGAGCGGGCCTACGACCTGAGCCTGCCGCCGAGCGCCGCGCATCCCCTGGGAACGACGTCGTTCGGGCAGGACATCTGGGCGCAACTCGTCTGGGGAACGCGCGAGACGTTGATCGTCGCGGTGGCGGTCGGTGCCCTGGCGAGCGTGCTGTCGGTGATGATCGGAGTGGCGGCGGCCTACCTCGGCGGGATCGCCGATGATGTCCTGTCGCTGCTGATCGATGTCTTCCTGGTCATCCCGGCGTTCCCGCTGATCATCGTGATCGCGGCCTACGCGAACGGGGGCAACCTCGCCGTCATCATCTTCGTCCTGGTGATCACAGGGTGGTCGTACGGCGCTCGCCAGTTGCGCGCCCAGGCGCTCTCGCTGCGCCGACGGGACTTCCTGGAGTCCGCCCGGGTACGCGGGGAGAACTGGTTGTACATCGTGGTCTTCGAGATGTTGCCCACGATGGT
>DAIESZ010000244.1 GCA_027346035.1 Propionibacteriaceae bacterium | reverse complement strand
GCAACTTCTAGGACCTTGTTCGAGGGCCGGCGCCGCGACCGCGGCGCCGGCCCTCGGCATGAGTCGGCCTCGCGCACGGTCGGCGCCGCTGCCACGGGACGGCGACGGTCGCCGCGTGGACTCACAGGGACTTGACAGGCTGTGCGCAGGGTTCGGGTGGAGCAAGGCCTCGCGCCGGGGTGACACTGGACGCAACCTCCGGCAGCGCGCCGGAGATGTGAGGACGTGGTCGCGATGAGGTACGACGGGTTCGGGTACGGCGGCGGGCTGCTCATGCTGCTGATGGTGCTGTTCTGGCTGGCGCTGATCGTGCTGATCGTGTGGCTGGTGGTCAAGCTGTGGCCCGGTGCCGGCCGTGCGCAGGCGGGCCCGCCCGCGGCGCCGCCGTCGGCCGTCAGCCCCGCGGAGACTCCCGAGCAGGCGCTCGACCGGATGTTCGCGCTGGGTGAGATCGACGAGGCGACGTACCGCTCGCGGCGGACCACGCTCGCCGAGATGAAGCAGCAGCCGTGAGCCGTCGCGGCTACACGATCGCCCTCGTCGCGGCCGTCGCGGTCCTGCTCGGTTCGATGGTGCTGACCGTCTTGGTCGTGGCCGGCCCGCGGCTGGACCGGGTCGCGATCCGCTCGGTCGGGATCGACGGCCGGCCCGGCGGGGGCCCGGGGATGATGGACCCGCGGCAGGACGGCCAGCCGCAGGTCTCGTTCGCCGAGGCCCAGCAGATCGCGTCCGGCTGGCTGTCGGCCAACCAGCCGGGTGTGGTGCTGGGCACCGGTTTCACGATGCCGCGGGGATACGTCTTCCCGGTCACTCGCGACGGCGTGCGGGTCGGCACGCTCCGGGTGGGCGACCGTGACGGACAGGTCGCCTACCGGCAGTTCGGAACCCCAGCGCCGACGCCGAGCCCCTCCGCGACGACGTAGCCCGGGCTGCCTCGGGGCCCGCGTGTCTTCTGATCGTGCCAGCGCGCTCCCTGCGACGCGCTCGCACGAGCAGAAGGCGTCGCCTCCGTAGGACTGCGCTCAGGTCTCGGTCCTGCGCTCGTTGTACGCGCCGGCGAGCTGCTGGCCCGAGAGCCGATGGATGGCGGCCATCACCTCGTCGGTCACCTGCCGCCGCGCGCGGCCCAAGGGCACGCCGTCGGCCCGGCCGCGGAAGTCGAGCGGCGTGCCGAACCGCAGGGTGACGCGGGCCAGGCGCGGCAACATCGCGCCGATGGGCTGCAGCCGCTCCGTCCCGACGAGACCGACCGGCACGACCGGGGCGCCGGAGGTGAGCGCCAGGTGCGCCACGCCGGTACGGCCGCGGTAGAGCCGCCCGTCGCGTGAGCGGGCGCCCTCGGGGTAGATGCCGAAGGCGTCGCCCCGGGCGAGCACCTCGAGCGCGATATCGAGCGACTGCAGCGCCGACGCGGTGTCGTCCCGGTCGACGGGCACCATGCCGATGCCCTCGAACCAGCCGCGCATCAGTGCGCCCTTGACGCCGGTGCCGGTGAAGTAGTCCTCCTTGGCGAGGAACACGACCTTCCGCGGTACGACGATCGGGATCACCATGCTGTCGGCGAAGGACAGGTGGTTGCTGGCCACGATGACCGGTCCGGTGGTAGGGACGTTCTCCAGCCCCTCGACGCGGGGCCGCCAGATCAGCTTCGCGACGGGAGGGACGACGGCGTGCACCGCCTCGTACAGCATCCGTGCCGCCTCCTTCCGGTCCCGGGGCGACAAGCCTCTCAGGGACGTTCACCCGAACCGCGCGCGCCTAGGCTGTCGGTATGGAACCGCAGGCGAACGTCCACGGCGATCCGCTCGAGGTCTGCAGCCTCGAGCCGCTCACCGGCTTCTACCGCGACGGCTACTGCAACACCGGCCCCGAGGACGTCGGCTCGCACACCGTGTGCACGGTCCTGACCGCCGAGTTCCTCGAGCACCAGAAGCAGCTGGGCAACGACCTGGTGACCCCGATGCCGCAGTACGGCTTCCCGGGGCTCGCGCCGGGCGACCGCTGGGCCGTGTGTGCGGGCCGGTGGCTGCAGTCGTACGCCGCCGGCGTCGGGGCACCGGTCCTGCTGCGGGCGACCAACGCCGCGGCGCTCGACGTGGTGCCGCTCGACGCCCTCCTGGCGTGCGCCGCCGACGCACCCGACGACCCGTCCGCGCTGATCGACTGACCCGGCGACTGCGATTGACCGTCGTCGTGCGGGCGGTGCACCAGCCGCGGCTCGACTCGCGTGGGACGCCGAGGGTTTCGGCGTCGATGCCTGCCGCTCGGCGACCGACGGGCACCTCTGGGCGAGCATGACCCGGCCAGGGGTACCGCGGTCGACGGTCTCCGGTGATCATGTGTCCGTCCCCGACGAGTACGCACCCCGACGGGTCTCGTCTCGCCACGGCCGCACGACCACCAGGAGCGATCGAGAATGAGCGTGACCGACGTCTTCCGGGCGAGCCGTGACCAGCTGCTCGCGCTGCGCGGTGAGCACGACCGAGCCGTCGCCGAGTTCCGCTGGCCGCGACTCGAAGGCTCGTTCAACTGGGCCGTGGACTGGTTCGACGTGGTCGCGCGCGGGAACGACGCTACGGCGCTGCACATCGTGGAGGACGACGGCCGATCGTCCACCCGCACGTTCGCGGAGCTGTCGACCGAGTCCGACCAGCTGGCCACCTGGCTGGCGACGGAGGCGGGCGTCACGCGCGGTGACCCGGTGATCCTCATGCTGGGCAACCAGGTCGAGCTGTGGCAGTCGATGCTCGCCGTGATGAAGATCGGCGCCGTGATCATGCCGACGACCACGGCCGTGGGGCCGGGGGACCTGGTCGACCGCATTGAGCGGGGCGGTGCCAGGCACGTCATCTGCAACGCGGCCGACGTGGCCAAGTTCGACGAGGTACCGGGCGAGTACAGCCGGATCTCCGTCGGCACCGCCGACGGCTGGGCCGACATGGCGGAAGCCTTCCGGCTCCCGCACTCTCCGATCCCTCATCCCGGTACCGCGCCGGACGACCCGCTGCTGCTCTACTTCACCTCCGGGACCACGTCGCGGCCCAAGCTGGTCCAGCACACCCAGATCTCGTACCCCGTGGGGCACCTGTCCACGATGTACTGGCTCGGGGTGGGCCCGGGCGACGTGCACATGAACATCAGCTCGCCCGGCTGGGCCAAGCACGCGTGGTCCTGCTTCTTCGCCCCGTGGATCGCGGAGGCGTCCGTCCTGGTCTACAACTACGGGCGTTTCGACCCGGCTGGCCTCCTCGACCAGCTGCGCGAGCGCGGCGTCTCGACGTTCTGCGCTCCGCCGACGGTGTGGCGGATGCTCATCAACGCCGACCTCGGGGCCAGGCCCGATGCGTTGCGCGAGGTCGTCAGCGCCGGGGAGCCGCTGAACCCGGAGGTGATCGAGAAGGTGCGTGCGGCGTGGGGCCTGACGATCCGTGACGGGTTCGGGCAGACCGAGACGACGGCCCAGGTGGGCAACACGCCGGGCGCCGAGGTCCGGCCCGGGTCCATGGGCCGACCCCTGCCGGGCGTGCCGGTGGTGCTGATCGAGCCGGTGACCGGCGCGCGCGTCGACGGAGTGGGGGAGGGCGAGATCTGCCTGGACCTCGCCGCGGAGCCGCTGCCGCTGATGACCGGGTACCAGTCCGACGCCGCGCGCAACGCCGAGGCGATGGCCGGCGGCTACTACCACACCGGTGACGTGGCCTCGCGGGACGCGGACGGCTACATCACCTACATCGGCCGGACCGACGACGTGTTCAAGGCCAGCGACTACAAGATCAGCCCGTTCGAGCTGGAGTCGGTCCTCATCGAGCACCCGGCGGTCGCGGAGGCGGCCGTCGTGCCGGCACCGGACCCCGTGCGGCTGGCCGTCCCCAAGGCCTACGTCGCCCTAGCGCCCGGTCACGAACCCGATGCCGACACGGCCCTGTCGATCCTGCGCTACGCCCGTGAGCACCTGGCCCCCTACCAGCGCGTGCGCCGGATCGAGTTCTTCGAGCTGCCCAAGACCATCTCCGGCAAGATCCGACGGGTGGACCTCCGGGCCCGCGAGGTGGACGCCGTCGCCGAGCCGCTGACCACGACGGAGTGGCGGGACGACCAGTTCCCCGAGCTCCGCGGCTGACGGGACCGCGACGGCCACGCGCCGGGTCCGAGCCGGCCGGCCTCCCTCGTGTCGAGCGGCTCGGCGGTGTGTCGCCGTGCGCCGACAGGACCATGCTGGCCGGCCACTGCCTCCTTGGTCGCGCCACGCGGTCAGGCTCGGTTGGCATCGCGTCGGTGGTCGACGTCGAGGACGATGACCCGCTGGTTCGCCTCGTCGATGCGGTAACGGACCCGGTACTCGCCCCGTCGTGCCCGCCACAGTCCGTCGAAGGGGTCCCGCAGCGGCACTCCCACCACGCGAGGTCGCACTGCCAGCGGCCCGCTGATGAACTCCCAGGCGGCGAAGGCAGCGGCCGAGGGGAGCGTCTCGGTCAGGGCCCGTCGCGCTCCCGGCGACAGGACGATCGTGTAGACGGTGCCGCCTGGTTCGTCAGCGCTCACGATGCTCGCGCGCTCGCCGCTCGCTCATGAGTGCGGCCATGTCCTCGCCCGTCGTCAGGTCGCCGGCCGAGACGGCGGAGTCTGCGTCACGGACCCGACTCATCCCGGCGTCGTCGCGGAGCAGCTCGATGGTCGCTTCGAGGGATTCGAGGTCCTCGGCCGAGAGCAGGACGACGTACTCGCGGCCGTTGCGGGTGACGTGGACGCGCTCGTGGGTGCGGTCCACCTCGTCGGCGATCTCGGACAGACGGGCCTTGAGCTCGGACAACGGCATCGTGCTCATAGACCAGAATAGTAGTCTGAACGACAGTGACTGGACAAGGCCGAGGGACAGGACCGAGTCGATCTCGCCCGCGGCGAGCAGCTCGTACATCAGACTGCGGCTGACCCCACCGTCGTCGAGCCGGCTCGATGACGGTGAGCAGCAGCCGGTCGTCGCCGCGAGGTGGCGGTGGCCTCGTGCGAGGCGCGGGTAGGTCGGGCGTGGCCGCCTCGCGGTCGGGGCTCTCGGGTGTGACCTGCATTCCTGCGATGCCTGCCGGCGCAGTCCCTCAACGGCCCCCTGTTACGACCGATCACCGCTCCCACACGCTCACGCTGTTGTCGTTGGCAATGATCCCCGCCACGGCGATCAGCGTTGGGGCTGCCGCCCTGCTAGGGAATCCGTTGGGGAACTGTCTCCAACGGCACCGACTGCAACTGGGTGCCATCGAGAAGGAGCATGGACGAGTAGCAGATGGGCTCGCAGTTATCTCCGTTGGGCGTCAACTTCGTCAGGGTCGCGTCCGCCTTGCCCTCCACCAGGAGTTTGCCGTCGCGCTCCAGCCTCACTGTTACGGCCACCGTTGGGTCGTCTGGCGACTCGCTGGGCATCGAATGGCTGACAACTCTGCTGACCGTCGAGTCCGTCAGCACGACCTTCGTCGTCTGACAGTCACCGTTGACGCACAACGTCGCATCCACGGGAAGCGCCCCGAACTGGCTCCCGACCTTCGACAAGTCGACGGACACGCTCGAACCGCAGTCTGCCAAGGTGCAACCCCGAGAACATCCAACGAGCACCGATACGAGTCCGACGGCAACGACGACCAGGCGCCAATCCTTCCCGAGCCTCAGGGTCCGGTTCAGCCCGCTCGATCGACCTGACGCCGTCCCGGTGAGCCGTGTGGTCGTCACGCAATTTCGACGGCTCCGATGCGGTTCAGGTTCCATGCGAGCGAAAGCCGGTTCTTTCGGCTCTCTGCTCGCTGTCGCCGTGCTCCCGTCCGATGCGGCAGTGCGCCCGGAGGGACTCGAACCCCCAACCAGCCGGGTAGAAACCGGCGGCTCTATCCGTTGAGCTACGGGCGCCGCGACCTCTGGCGAGGTCCCGCGCTCATTGTGCCGCCCCGGGCGGCGGGACTCGCCACGTGCCGCCGCGCGGCAGATCACGCGTCGTCGACGTCGAGCAGCAGCAGGTGCGCGGTCGTGCGGGTGGTCGCGACGTAGAGGTCGCGCGGCCCCGACCCCTCGGTGGCGGCGACGTCGGCCGGGTTCACGATCACGACGGCGTCGAACTCGAGGCCCTTGGCGGTCGTGGGGGACAGGACGGCGATGCGGTTGTCCACGGCCGTGTCGCCGACGCCGACCAGGGCGGGCATGGCCGCGGCGAGCACGGCGCCGACGGCCGGGGCGGTGCGCTCGGCGGCGATGACGGCGACGCGACCGGCGCCGGCCCGGTGCAGCTCCTCGTGCAGGACGTCGGGCAGCGCGGCAAGCGCGGCGATGCGTGCGCTACGCGGCGCGTCGCCGTCGCGGGCCGACACGACCTCGGCCGCGTCGATGCCCACGGCGCGCAGGCCGGCGGTCGCGAGCTCCATGACCGGCCTCGGGGTTCGGTAGTTCACCGATAGGGTCTCGATGGTCCAGCGGTACTTCGCGAGGACGTCGAACACGGAGCTCCACGACGTCACGCCCGCCGGGCTACCGGTCTGGTTGACGTCGCCGACCACGGTCATCGACAGCGACGGGCAGCGCCGCGCGACGACGCGCCAGGCCATCGGCGAGAGCTCC
>DAIESZ010000216.1 GCA_027346035.1 Propionibacteriaceae bacterium | reverse complement strand
TCCATCTGGTAACGGCGGTAGGGCTTCTCGTCGTAGGACGCCCGCACCTGCCACACCTCGCAGGTCATGTCGAACAGCGCGCACGCCAGCGACAGGGATGCGCCCCACTGCCCGGCGCCGGTCTCGGTGGTGAGCCGGGTGATGCCCTCGAGCTTGTTGTAGTAGGCCTGAGGCACGGCGGTGTTGGGTTTGTGGGAGCCGGCCGGACTGACGCCCTCGTACTTGTAGTAGATCCGGGCCTTCGTGCCGATCGCCCGCTCGAGCCGGTCGGCGCGGATCAGCGGAGACGGACGCCACTTCGCGTAGACCTCCCGCACCGCCTCGGGGATCTGGATGTAGCGCTCGGTCGAGACCTCCTGCAGGATCAGCGCCATCGGGAAGAGCGGTGCCAGATCGTCCGGACCCAGCGGCTCCCGGGTCGCCGGATGCAGGGCGGGCGGCACCGGCTCGGGGAAGTCGGCGTTGAGGTTGTACCAGTGGGTCGGCACGCTGGCCGGCACGGCGGTGGACTCGGATGACACGTCACGCTCCTCATCGGGTGAAGGATCTCGCGCCGGTGACCGGCGGCGTCGGGTCGGCGCCGCGGCGTTCGACCGGGTCGAGCCTATCGACGGACCGGCCGGCGACGGCAGGGGGACCGAGTGGTGGCGCTCCGGCCTACGATGTCGCCGGAGGTCTGTCGGCGGTCTCCGCCAGGAGGGCGAACGTGACCAGCCAGTGGGTGCTCATGAAGTCGCCCGACGTGATCTGGTCGGAGGCTGCGGCGACCATCGCGGACGCGGCCACCTCGACCCGTTCGGCGCGATCGGATCTCAGGAACGGGCTGAACGCCCGCAGCTGGGCGGCCCGCGACAGTGCAAGACCGAACTGGTGCACCATCTGCCCGTCGTGCACGTCACCGACACGGGGCACCTCGAGCAGCCGGTCACCCCAGCCGCCGAGGTGCGGCAGGAACGCGCCGAGCCAGTCGCCGAAGTCGGCCGGTGCGAGCACGCGACGCATCAGGTCGGCCTCGCACAGCGCGGGCGACAGGAAGTCGGTGCCGCTGGGCTCCCAGCGGCTGGGGTAGTCGCGATCGTCGAAGAACCAGTCACGCGCCCGGGCGTCGATGGCCTCGACGACGTCGCGGCGCCCGAGCACGTCGAAGCCGTCGCGCAGCAGGCCGAGCCCGAACGCGCTGTTCTGGTGGACGCCATGACGCACCGGCAGCACCTGCTTGGGCAGCCAGTCGAGGGTGAGCCACGCTACGGTCTCGGCGAGGGGCTGGATCGCCTGTGCCCACGGTGCGGCGCAGTCCTGGCTCGAGGTGGTGGCGGCCGCGGCGAGCCGCACCGCCCAGCCCCACCCGTAGGGACGTTCGAAGCCCCGGTGCGTCCTGAGGTAGTCGGCCTCGGCCCCGATCGCTGTCGCCGTGAGTCGAAGGTCGAGCTGCCCCAGCAGGCTGGACGCGGTGTCCTCGGGGATCTCGGCGTCGCTGTCCAGCAGCTGGATCGCCGACCACTGCATGTGACATGACGAGTGCCAGTCGAGGCTTCCGTGGAAGCTCGGATGCAACTCCCACGGGGTGACGTCGCAGTCGTCCTCATCGCGGGACATGTGCCCGCTCGCCCACGGCCAGGGTGTGGTGAGCACCCGCAGAGCGGTATCGGCCCAGGCGATCCGGGGGTCGGACGCCGTCACCTGGCGCCCCGCTCGGCGAGTTCCTCGTCGAGCTCCCGGCGCGCGGCCAGCAGCTCGTCGGCCATCCCCGGGTCGCTCTTCACGAGCCACACGAGCCCGCAGTCGTCGGGACCGGTGGCGCCGGGCACGCACTGGCTGCAGCGCTCACCCGCGCGGATCGGGCACTTCGGTTGGGGACGGGCCATCGCGCCTCACTTGTCGAGGGTGTTGACGCCCAACAGGCGGTAACAGGGACATGAGCCGGTGACCGCGGTCACGCCGAGGAAGGCGGCGAGCGCCGCCGAGATCCCCTTCCCAACCCTGTCGGGACAGGCGAAGATGCTCACGAGCGCGACCACCGCACCGGTCCCGCGCAGGGCTCGGTCGACGCGTCCTTCATTCACGGCCAGGTTCATGGTTCCTCCACGTCCGACGAATGCCAGAAGGCTACTCCGGGCCCCGTGGAGGCCGACCAGCCGGGGCATCGTTGCGGAGCAGGGTGCGGGGGGTGACACCATGGACGCCATGCAGGTGACCATCGACCTCAATGCCGATCTCGGGGAGTCGTTCGGCCCGTGGAGCATGGGCGACGACGAGGCCCTGCTCGGGGTGGTGACCTCCGCCAACATCGCCTGCGGGTTCCACGCCGGCGATCCGGGCGTGATGCTGCGCACCTGCGAGCTGGCCGCGGAGCGGGGTGTCGCGGTCGGCGCGCACGTGTCCTACCGCGACCTCGCCGGGTTCGGACGCCGGTTCATCGACGTGCACCCCGAGGAACTGTTCGTCGACGTGCTCTACCAGATCGCCGCCCTGCGAGGGGTCGCGGACGCCGCCGGCGTCCGCGTCAGCTACGTGAAGCCACACGGAGCCCTCTACAACGCGATCGTCCACCACGAGGATCAGGCACGGGCCGTCGTGCGCGCCTGCGAGGTCACCGGACTCGCGCTGCTCGGCCTGCCCGGCTCGCTCGCGCTCGAGCTCGCCGCGGCGTCCGGAGTGGCGATCCGGCGCGAGGCCTTCGCCGACCGGTCCTACACCCCCGAGGGAACGCTGGTGCCCCGCGGACGCGAAGGAGCCGTCCTGCACGACCCGGCCGTGGTCGCCGGGCGGATGGTGCGCCTGGCGACCTCCGGGGTCGTCGAGGCGCTCGACGGCACCACGGTCCCGGTCGAGGCCGACTCGATCTGCGTCCACGGCGACAGCCCGGGCGCAGTGGCGATGGCCCTCGCGGTGCGCGACGCGCTCACCAGCTCGGGTGTCGAGGTGCGGTCACTCCCGTGAGGGTGCTGCCGGCCGGCGACCGGGCGTTGCTGCTCGAACTGCCCGACGCCCGCGTGCGGCGCGCGGTCGACGCCGCCCTGCGCGACGACCCGCCGCCCGGGCTCATCGACCTGGTCCCAGCGGCCACAACGGTGTTGCTGCGCTTCGACGGTCCCGACCGGCTGGCCGCGGCGGTCCGCGACCTCCCGCGTGTCGACGCCGTCGGCGTCCGACTGCCCGTCGACGCCGGCGAACCCCTGGTCGTCCCCACCAGCTACGACGGCGAAGACCTCGACGAGGTGGCGCCCCTGCTCGGCACGGACGCGGCCGGCCTGGTCGCCTGGCACACCTCGCAGGTGTTCACGGTCGAGTTCGGCGGGTTCCTGCCCGGCTTCGGCTACCTCGGCGGTCCCGGGGAGGCGCCCGAGGTGCCGCGCCGCCGGTCGCCCCGCACCCGCATCCCGGCGGGGGCGGTGGGGCTGGCCGGCCGCTGGACCGGCATCTACCCGCAGGCCTCGCCCGGCGGCTGGCAGATCATCGGGCGCACCCGCCTGCCGGTCTGGGACGTGCGTCGAGATCCGCCAGGCCTGCTCACGCCGGGACGCCGGGTGCGCTTCGTCGACGCCGGCCCCCTGGGCGACGGGCCCGCGTCCGACGCGACATCGGCAGCATCTCGTGGAGATTCTCCCGGCGTGAGCGACGCCGAGGTCGTCGCCGTCGGGCCGCTCGCGCTCATCGAGGACCTCGGACGCCACGGGCTCGGTGCGGTCGGCGTCCCGACGGGCGGGGCCGCCGACCGGGTCGCACACCGGCTGGCCAACCGGCTGGTCGGCAACCCGGAAGATGCCGCGACCATCGAGCTGTTGCTCGGCGGGCTGGAACTGCACGCGGTCAGCGACCTGCTCGTCGCCGCCACCGGAGCGCCGGCCCCGCTGGCGGTGTCCGGTCGGCCGGTGGCCTGGGCGTCACCGGTGCACGTGCCGGCCGGGGCGCGGATCGCGGTCGGGGTTCCCGGCCACGGCGTGCGCAGTTACCTGGCGGTGCGCGGCGGGGTCGCCGCCGAACGCGTTCTCGGCTCCCGCTCCGGCGACCCCACGACGGGCCTCGGGCCGCCTCCGCTGCGGGTCGGCGACCGGTTGCGCGTCGGGTCCGACCCCGGAGGTGTGGTGCGCTCGAGTGACCTCACACCCGCCGCGCACCGGTGGGGTGGTGTGACGCTCCGCGTGGTGCTCGGGCCCGCCGACGACTGGTTCGACGCCGCGTCGATCGCCCGCCTCACCACCACCACGTGGCGGGTGAGCAGCCACAGCGACCGGGTCGGCGTCCGCCTCGACGGAGGAACCCTGCAGCGTCGCCGGGCCGGCGAGCGTCCGAGCGAGGGCGTCGTGCGGGGCGCGGTGCAGGTGCCGGCCTCGGGTGAGCCGCTGATCTTCCTGGCCGACCATCCGACGACCGGGGGCTACCCGGTCATCGCCGTGGTCGTCGACGACGACACCGACCTGCTCGCCCAGTGCCGACCGGGCGACACCGTACGGATGCGGGTCGTCCCGCGGCCCTGGTGAGCCGGGGGACGCCGGCTCAGGTGCCGCTCCCGGGGCGGTCGAAGTTGCCCTGGCCCCGGTACATCTCGACCGATTCACGCAGCGCCTTGAGGAAGTAGGGCGGGAACTTCATGCCCTTGCGGTGGGCCCACAGCAGCTGGGCCTCGGCGCGGCCCATCTCCCGGGCGTAGATCTCCAACTCCTGGTCCATGCCGAGCCCGACGAGGACGCCGCCCAGGTCGCGCTGGTACTTCTTCACGTAGTCGACCCCGACCAGGGTGAAGTTCGTGGTGCGGAGCAGCCGCGCGAGGAACAGCTGCCAGGGTGCGAGTTCCATGTCCTGAATCATCTGGGTCGCCGACATCCGATAGAAGGCGAAGTGTCCGGGTTCCTGCCGCTTGATGGGCTGGATGACGGTCTCCGCGGTCGGCGTCTCTCCCATCTCGAGCAGCGCCGCGGACAGCTTCGAGTAGGCGAGCACGGCCTGCCGCTCGGTCGCGGCTCCCGTGAGGTAGTAGAGCAGCCGGCTGACCTGCTGGATCGGCTCCCAGTGGGCCAGCGCGCCGAGGAGTCTGATCCGCAGCGGAATGGTCATATAGGGCTCTTCCGGTGTGATGCCGAGGTCGCCCTGCAGCTGATCGAGCAGGTAGCCGTGCGCCATCTCCTGGTGGGACCAGACGTCGGCGTAGAAGACACGGTCGACCTCGCGCGGATTCGGCATGATCGTCAGAAGTTCGAGCACGTTCCGGTCGACCTCGAGTTCGACGCGGGCCAGGAAATTGAGCACCCCGGTGAAGCGCTTCCGTACGAGGTCGGGATGCCTGATCGTGCGGTCGGCCGATTCGAGACGAAGCGGCGGATGCTCCTCCCCCAGCTTCTGCACGTGCTCCATGAGTTGTGAGGTGGTGACGCGGGGGGACATGTGGGGAGTCTACGAAATGGGACGGGCGGGAGCCCGATTCAGCAATCTCTTCACAACGCACCCCTACGCTCCGCGGGTGGATACCTTCATCGTCGTGACAGCCCAATACGTACCGTTCCTCGTACCGCTCGCCGGCCTCGTCGTGTGGCTGATGCTCGACCGGCCGGGCAAGGTCACCCTCGGCGTCCGCAGCGTCGTCGCGTT
>DAIESZ010000213.1 GCA_027346035.1 Propionibacteriaceae bacterium | reverse complement strand
CGGACGTCATCGCCCGTATGCCGCCGGGCTGCCTCGCGTGCTCAGGCTGGGCGACCGACGTGGCCGGCCACCGGCGGCGGGGCCGGTGCGCGCAGGAGGTGCAGCGAGCGGGCCACCGCAACGAGACCTCCGGCTATGGCGTGGCGTGCCGTCCTGACCGGGTGGCTGCGGCGCCGGGGTCGGTACTCCCTTGCGGGCCACGCGGAGACGATGCGTGCGGCGTGCGGTGGGATCCTGCTCATGATCACTGCCCCCTCGAGTCGGGTCCTTACCCGATCAGTGGGCCGGCGCCCCCGATAGATACGCCGGAGCGCCCCTCGCGGTGAGCGATGTGAGCGAATTGCCCTGTGCGAGTGCATTGTCCGCGGGGAAACTTCGCGATTTTCCCTCCGGGATGTCAGGTGAGCCTTACCTTCGATCTGGGGCCACCACCCGACCGTCCAGGGGGACATGGTGATCACTCGACGCACCTTCTTCAAGTACACGGGCGCGACTGCGCTCACGCTCTACGCCACGACCGCCGCCGGGGAGAAGGTCGCGCTCGCAGCCATTCCGGGGGGCACGCTGGACCCCGCCGACGTCAGCAAGTTCGTGACGCCCCTGCTCATCCCGCCGGTCATGCCCCGGGCGGGCACCATCTCACTGCGTGGCGGGAAGAACGCCGACTACTACGAGATCTCTGTGCGGCAGGGCCAGCAGCAGATCCTGCCCGCCGCATTCCCCATGACCACCGTATGGGGCTACGGGGCGAAGACCTCGGCGGGCAAGAAGGGACTGCTGCTGCACAACGCGCCATCACTGACCATCGAGGCCACGTGGAACCGCCCGGTTCGCGTGAAGTGGATCAATGAGCTCGTCGACCCCGAGGGGAACTACCTGCCCCACCTGCTGCCCGTGGACCCGACCTTGCACTGGGCCAACCCGCCCGGAGGGCTGAGCGGGCGCGACACCCGCCCCACCTTCTCGACCACCCCGGGGCGCTACTCCGGGCCGGTGCCGATCGTCACGCACGTCCACGGTGCGGTGGGGGTCGGCGACGAGAGTGACGGCTACGCCGAGGCCTGGTACCTGCCCGCTGCCGGCAACATCCCGGCCGGCTATGCGACGGAGGGGACCTGGTACGACTTCTTCAAGGGCAAGGCGGCATCGAGTTATGGCGCCACGTGGAGCCCCGGCTCCGCCACCTTCCAGTACCCGAACAACCAACGCGCGGCGACTCTCTGGTACCACGACCACACGCTCGGCATGACCCGGCTCAACGTCTACGCCGGGCCGGCAGGCTTCTTCCTCGTCCGTGGCGGACCCGATGGTGACAAGGCGGTCAAGGACGTCCGCACGAACACCGTTGCGGTCCTGCCCGGGCCGGCGCCGACGGAGGGCGACAAGTTCCCGCCCAACAAGATGTACTACGAGATCCCGATCGCCATCCAGGACCGCTCCTTCAACGCGGACGGCTCCCTCTTCTATCCGGACACCCGCGAGTTCTTCGACGGCGCCACCGGGCCTTTCGTCCCCGACACCGACCTCTCACCGATCTGGAACCCGGAGTTCTTCGGCAACACGATCATGGTCAACGGCAACACGTGGCCCTTCCAGACTGTCGAGCAGCGGCGCTATCGGTTCCGCTTTCTCAACGGCTGCCAGTCGCGCTTCCTCAGCCTCGACTTCGCTCAGATCCCCGGGGTCGAGGTCTGGATGATCGGCAACGAAGGTGGCTTCCTCGCCGCGCCGGTGAACCTCACCGCCAGCGGCAACCGGCTGCTCATGGGGCTCGCCGAGCGGGCCGACCTCATCGTCGACTTCACGAACGTGCCCGTGGGGAACTGGGTCCTCGGCAACGTGGGCCCCGACGAGCCGTTCGGCGGCGGCGAGCCCGGAGGCGACTTCGACGCCGCGGATCCGGACACAACCGGTCAGGTGATGGAGTTCCGCGTTGTCCCGGCACTCGCACCGGACCCGACCACGCCCCCGCAGTTCCTCGTCCTGCCCGCCGTCACTCCGCTGCCGGCCGAGACCGTCACTCGGCCGCTGGCCCTCATGGAGATGATGTCGATGTCCTGGGACGGCCCAGCCGAAGCGATGCTGGGCGCCGTGGACCCGGACGGGACGCCGGAGCACCGCATGTGGGTGGAGCCGGTCAGCGAGAACCCGGCCGTGGGTGCCACGGAGGTCTGGGAGTTCTACAACTTCACCGCCGACGCCCACCCCATGCACGTCCACGAGGTGTCCTTCGAGGTCGTGAACCGTCAGGGGCTGGTGACCAACGAGGACGGGGAGACGGAGCCCCCGGCCCGGCTCGACGGGAACGCGCGCGGCCCCGAGCCCTGGGAGTCCGGCCGCAAGGACACCGTCGTCGCCTACCCGGGCGAGGTGACCCGCATCAGGGCGACGTTCACCAATCCGGGCCAGTTCGTCTGGCACTGCCACATCGTCGAGCACGAGGACAACGAGATGATGCGGCCCTACCGGATCGGCCCCGTCCAACCCGGACAGCCAGCCTAGGCACGGCTCCCAGCCCCGCGGCATACGACGGCAACACACCGAGCAGTCCCGAATCCCAGCGGCTACAGGCGCCGACGTCGCGGATTGCCCGGTGTGTGCGTCGACTATCCCTTGGGTCGCTCGTCGACGATCCGGCGGGCCTTGCCGATCGACCGCTCGATCGATCCCGGCTCGCGCACCTCCACCTTGCAGGTCGTGCCGATGTGCGTCTTGATCTCGTGCTGCAGTCGCTTGGCGATCTCCTCGGCCTCGCCCGGCGACACCGGCTCGTGCGGCTCGACGAGCACGGTGAGCTCGACCATCCGACCGGGCTGGCGCAGCACGCACTGGAAGTAAGGGGCGAGTCGGGAGTCGGCGAGGACGTACTCCTCGATCTGCGTCGGGAAGACGTTGACGCCGCGGATGATCATCATGTCGTCGGAGCGACCGGTGACCTTCTCGATGCGACGCATGGACGGCACGGCGCTACCGGGGAGCAGCCTCGTCAGGTCACGCGTGCGGTAGCGGATGACGGGCATGGCCTGCTTCGTCAACGAGGTGAGGACGAGCTCGCCCATCTCGCCGTCGGGCAGGACCTCCTCGGTGAGCGGGTCGATGATCTCCGGGTAGAAGTGGTCCTCCCAGAGGTGCAGCCCGTCCTTGGTCTCGGCCGCCTCCTGCGCGACGCCGGGACCCATGACCTCGGAGAGGCCGTAGATGTCGACCGCGTCCATGCCGGTGCGACTTTCGATCTCCTGGCGCATCTTCTCCGTCCACGGCTCGGCGCCGAAGATGCCCACCTCGAGGGACGTCTCCGCCGGGTTGATGCCGAGGCGCTCCATCTCGTCGAGGAGCGACAGGAAGTAGGAGGGGGTCACCATGATGATGCGCGGCCCGAAGTCGGTGATGAGCTGCACCTGCCGGTCGGTCATGCCGCCGGAGACGGGCACGACGGTGCAGCCGAGCCGCTCGGCGCCGTAGTGCGCGCCGAGGCCGCCGGTGAACAGGCCGTAGCCGTAGGCGACGTGGGCGATGTCGCCGGGTCGTCCGCCCGCGAGGCGGATCGAGCGGGCCATGAGGTCGGCCCACGTGTCGATGTCACGCTGCGTGTAGCCGACGACGGTCGGCCGGCCGGTCGTGCCCGAGCTGCCGTGGACGCGCACGACCTGCTCGCGCGGCACGGCGAACATCCCGAACGGGTAGTTGTCGCGCAGGTCCGTCTTGACGAGGAACGGCAGCGTGCGGATGTCCTCGAGGGAGGTGATGTCGTCGGGGTGGGCCCCGGCGGCGTCGAAGCCCGCCCGGTAGTGCGGCACGTTGTCGTATGCCGTGCGCACCGTCGCGCGCAGCCGTTCGAGCTGCGTCTGGCGCAGTTCGTCGACCGAGAGGGTCGGGATCTCGTGACCGGGCTGGGCGTGCGACGTCGCTGTCATGGGGGACATTCTGCGCACGAACGGTCCTCTGCGGTCCAGAAGGAGTGGGACTCTTTGGGCCGAGTGCCGCTCAGGTCCCCGAACGGCCGGCGCGCAAGGCCGCCCGCACGAGATCGAGCGCGGCCGCCTCGGCCAGCCCCGCGGCATACGCCGCCTCGGCGAACTTCGCGGCGGCTGCGGCCACGGCCACGTCCGCCGTGTGAGAGCCGGATGCGACGACGGTGCCGGCGCGACGGCGAGTCTCGACCAAGCCGGCGGCCTCGAGCTCCTTGTAGGCCCGCGCCACGGTGTTGACCGCGAGGCCAAGGTCCGCGGCGAGCGCCCGGACGGTCGGGAGGCGGTCGCCGGGCAGCAGTCGTCCCGACCCGATGAGGCCGGCGAGCTGGGCGCGGACCTGTTCGAAGGGCGGCTCGACGGCGCCGAGGTCGACGACGATCCGTTGGTCTGGGGTCACTCGGGCACCGCCCTGGTGGGGACCTCGGCCTGCTCGCGCGACTCCCGGGCGGCGGGCACCCGGGGGCTGTCGAAGAGCAGCGCCACGATGGCGGCGACGACCCCGGCGACGGCCACCGCGATGAGCGCGAAGCCGGCATTCTGGATCCAGTCCCAGGGCGCCCGGGGCGCATCGGCCCAGTTCATGCGCAGGGTCTGCGCGAGACTCGCCAGTGCAGTGCCCATCGTCGCAGCCAGACCGGCCGAGGTGAGCAACGCGCCCGTCGCGGCGAACCGAAGGACCCTGACTCGGGCCGCGAGGCGGATCGCGCGGTCCACCTCGTCCAGGTCCGGTCCGAGGGCCGGGCGCGCGTCGACCCTGCCGAGTGCCCACCACGTGGCGATCGCCAGCCCGGC
>DAIESZ010000185.1 GCA_027346035.1 Propionibacteriaceae bacterium | reverse complement strand
GGGGTGAGTAACGGGATTCGAACCCGCGACATCCTGGACCACAACCAGGTGCTCTACCGACTGAGCTATACCCACCACGCGGCCGCGTGTCCGCGACGGCGTGACAAGCGTAGCGGAACCGCCCGACCGGGGGAAATCGGCCTCTCGACCTATTCCGCGGCCGGGAGGTCGAGCGGCACGGCGCCCGTGAGCGAACCCTGGTGCCGACGGGCGATCACCCGCGCGTCGGCGGTCGAGGGCCCGGGTGGCGCGACGAACACGGCGTCCCGGTAGTAGCGGAGTTCCTCGATCGACTCTTGAATGTCGGCCAGCGCCCGGTGGTTGCCGCTCTTGGCCGGCGCCTGATAATAGGCGCGGGGGAACCAGCGGCCGGCGAGTTCCTTGATGCTCGACACGTCGACGTTGCGGTAGTGCACCCACTGCTCGAGTTCGGGCATCTCGCGGGCGAGGAACATGCGGTCGGTGCCGATGGTGTTGCCCGCCAGCGGCGCCTTGCGTTCGGCCGGCACGTAGGTGCGCACGTAGTCGAGCACCGCCTGCTGGGCCTCCTCGACGCTCACGCCGGCGTCGAGTTCGTCGATGAGCCCGGAGGTGGTGTGCATCTTGCGGACGAAGTCGTCCATCTGTTCGAGCGCCTCCAGGGGAGGCTTGATGATGACGTCGACACCTTCACCCTGCACGACGAGATCCCCGTCGGTCACGAGCGCAGCCACCTCGATGAGCACGTCCCTGTCGAGGTCGAGCCCGGTCATCTCGCAGTCGATCCACACCAACATGTCGTTCACAGGGGTTCACCTTACGTGGTCGGGGCCCGGCGCTCGGGACGTCCGGGCACCCATCGTCCGAGCCAGGCGGCGCCGGCCCACGAGAGCGCGCCGAGGACGAGGGACGCCGCGGCGAGCGGCGCCGCGACGGTGACAAGGGTGATCACCAGCGGCCCACTGGAGTTGCCGGCGTCGCCGAACAGACGCCACACGGACAGGAACTGGGGGCGTCCGACCGGTGGAGAGGCATCGGAGCCGAGGGTCATCACGATCCCGGACGACGTGCCGTTGCCGATGCCGAGCAGGGCGGCGACCGCGGCGATCGCCCAGGCGGCGTGGGCCAGCGGCAGGATGGCCATGCCGACCCCCATGACGATCATCGCGGGCACCACGACCCACCATCGTCCGAACCGGTCCATGATCCAGCCGCCCGGGAAGAACAGCAGCACGTCGAAACCCATGCTCAGCGCGAAGATGAGGCTCGTGGTCGAGGCCGACAGACCGTTGCTCTCGCACCACAGGGGGATGATCGCCTGACGGGCGCTGCGGATCGCCATCAGCACGAGGACGCCGATGCCTTGCGTCGCGAACACCCTCTTGTGGTCGGAGATGATCGTGCGCACCGACGTCCGCCGGCTGGTGGCCAGGAGTTGGGCGTCGTGGACGAGGTCGGGAAGCGCCCAGGTGACCACGGCCGCGGTGAGGCTCATACATGCGGCGAACGCGAACGCGTCACGCAGGGTGCCGAGAGCGATGATGCCGGCTCCGATGAGCGGGCCGACGAAGAAGCCGATCCGGAAGACGCCGCCCAGGGTCGAGAGGGCACGGGCGCGGAACCGGAGCGGGATCGCCTCGGTGAGGTATGTCTGACGGGCCAGTCCGAACACCGCGCTGGCCATCCCGTCGATGAACACGGCGAGGCCGAGCGTCGCGAGCGAGTCGGACAGGAACATGCCGGTGAGCGCCGAGGCGTCGAGCAGGCAGGCGGCGATCATCGCCCGCCGGTCACCGAGCCGCGCGGCCAGCCAGCCGGCCGGGAGGTCACCGACGACCTGGCCGATGCCGAGCAGCGCCGTGATGAACGCGGCCGTCCCGATCGAGGCGCCTTCGCGCAGCGCGATGACCGCGATGAGGGGGATGACCGCGCCGTAACCGATCGACGACAGCAGGGTGGGGCCGTAGCCGGACACGATGATCCGACGCCACTGCGACCGGGTGAGTTCGACCGGATATGGCGCAGCCGGGTCACCGGCGTGGGGCGAAGTGGACGTGGTGCATCCTCGGCGTTGTCGACGGGTGGGAGGCGATGGCGCCCCAGGCAGGACTCGAACCTGCGCGCGACAGATTAGAAGGCTGCTGCTCTATCCGCTGAGCTACTGGGGCTTCGCGGTCAGTGTACCGGCGGCCGGAGTGAGCGCTCACGGCCGCCCGTGCCCCTCGGACACCGTCATCTCGGCCGCGGTGAGCCGTTCTGCGGCCCGGCCCACCGGACGCCGCGCGGCGTCCGCTCTGGTGCCGGCGGCTACTCTGGTGGCCATGTCGGTGCAGCTCCTGCCGGGTCCCGAGCCCAAGGTGATCCCTGAGCGGCGGGCGCGCGTGCTGTCGGGGCTGCCGCGGCCGGTCGAGCGCTCCGGGTCATGGCTGGGCCGCACCGTGCGCAATCCGTGGTCGTGGTTGGTCCTCGGCCTGCTGCTCATGTATCCGCTGGGCATCTGGCAGATGTACGCCGTGCAGCACCCCGACCAGCACGTCCAGGGTCATGTGCTGCCAGGGCTCAACAACGACGCGCTGCGTGAAGCGGTGGGCCTCGCCGCGCCGACCGCGCTCGTGTGGACGCTGCTGTTCGTCTGGCTCGATCGGTTCCGCCGCCTGGCGCTGTGGATGTATCTCGTGGCGTGGGGATGGGGCGCGTCGATCGCGACGTTGGCCGCGATGTACCTCAACACCTGGTTGGGCGAGTTGATGATGGTCCGAGGCGCCGGCGATCCCGCCGCGGGAGCGCGGGCCGCGGTGTTCTCGGCCCCCTTCGTCGAGGAGGCGTGCAAGGCGTCGATCGTGTTCGCCCTCGCCGTACTGGCCCGTCACCGCATCGCGAGCATCCTGCAGAGCGTCACCCTCGCCGGCCTCGCGGCCACCGGCTTCGCGTTCACCGAGAACATCGTCTATTACGCCCGGGCCCGCGTCTACGCGTCGTATCAGCAGGGCGCCGGCAACGCCGACGCCGCCGTCGCAAGCATCGTGCAACTTCGCGGCATCTACACCTCGTTCGGGCACATGCTGTTCACCTCGATGACCGGGATCGGTATCGGCATCGCGCTGCGCACCCGCAGCAAACTCGTCCGGGTGCTGGCCCCGCTCACCGGGTACGTGCTGGCAGCCACCATGCACATGAGCTTCAACGGGGTGTCGAGCACCTCCGGGTCAACGGCCCAGCTCATGCCCTACTACTACCTGGCGCTCGGTCTGGTGGCCTCGGTCGTGCTGTTCCTCGTGCTCCAGTCGATCCGCGAGTCGCGGCGCATCCGCCAGCGGCTCACGGATTTCGTCCTGATGGGATGGCTCGACGAGCGTGACCCCGTCGTCTTTTCGAGTTGGCGGAGGCGCTTCTGGCTGCTGCTGGTTGCGGCGCGGCATGGACCTCGCGTCTGGAGGCCGACCCGCGACCTGATGGCGAGCATGACCGATCTGGCGTACACCCGCGACGCCGTCGTGCGTGGCGTCGTCGACGCCGCCGGCGACACGTACGAGCGCACGCTGCTGATCGAGATCGACCGGCTCCGGCCCCTGGCGCTCACCGAGACGGAGGGGCTGCGGCTCGACATCCCCTGGCGGAGGCTCGGATCCTGGCGGCGCCGGCCGCAGGCCTGGCTGCCGCCCCAGTCGCCCGCGTGGCCCGCACCCGTGCCGGTCCGCGCCGAGCAGTGGCCCGCTCCACCCGCCGTGCGCCCCTGACCGCTCTGGTCGTGGCACGGCCGCACTCGCTGATGTGGTCTCCCGCGGCGCGGCTGGCATACTTGAGGGTCGGCGCCAAACGGTGCGAGACCACACGACGGAGGGCACAGCTCGTTCATGGCCGAATTCATCTACACCATGCACAACGTCCG
>DAIESZ010000162.1 GCA_027346035.1 Propionibacteriaceae bacterium | reverse complement strand
GGCCCGCAGCGTGGGCAGGAACGCCGCGGCGACGAGGAGGGCGACGATCGTGACCAGCCAGGTGGCGCGCGGGTGGCGTCCAACACCGCCGGCGATGCGGCCCCAGCTGAACCGCTTCGCCGCCCGGTCGCTGCCGTGCCGATGGTCGACCCGGGGGATCGCCGGCCAGAAGAGCCACCGGCGTCCGATCACCAGCATGGCCGGCAGGAAGGTGAGGGCCGCGAGCAGCGCCCCGACGATGCCGAGGGCGCCCACCGGGCCCAACCCGGAGGTGCCCTTGAGCTCGGCGAGCATCAGCGCGAGCAGGCCGAGCATCACGGTGAACCCGCTGGCCGCGATCGGCTCGACCGAGGCCCGCCAGGCGACCAGGAGCGCCTCCCAGGTGGACTCGCGGTCGTGCAGTTCCTCCTTGTAGCGGCTGACCAGCAGCAGGGCGTAGTCGGTGGAGGCGCCGACGACGAGGATCGACAAGATGCCCTGGCTCTGGCCGCTCACGGTGATCCAGCCCTTGTCGGCGACCTGGTAGACGACGAACCCCGCCGCCGCCAGGCCGAAGACGGCGGTCAGCAGGACGACGATCGGCAGCACCGGGCTGCGGTAGACGATGAGCAGGATCACGAGCACCACGACCAGCGCGACGATCAGCAGGACGCCGTCGATGCCGCCGAACGCGGTGACGAGGTCAGCGACGTAGCCGGCGGGTCCGGTCACGTGGGCCTGGAGACCCGCCGGCGTGAGTTGCGCGTTGATCGCGGAATGCACGGCGTCGGCGATCGCCGTGACCGGTGAGGTGCCTCCGGCGGGGGTGGCGATCTTCTCGGTCGCCAGGGACAGCACGACCATCGCGGCCATGCCGTCCTTGCTCGGGATCGGGATGGCCTGGGGGCTGGCGAGGTAGTCGCTGAGCTTGGTGCCGTTGGCGCTCAGGTCGGGCAGCGACGCGGCGAACTTCTGCACCGTCGCCTGGTTGCCTCCGCTGAGCTTCTGCGGTGCGGTGACCACGACGATCAGCGGCAGCGACGTGGAGTCGCTGAACTTCGCGATCTCGGCCGCCACCTGGGTCGACTCGGCCGACGCCGGGAGGAAGGACGCGCTGTCGTTCTTCTGCAGCGAGGACAGCTTGCCGATGAACTGGCCGCCGACGCCGCCGATGGCCAGCCAGACGACAACGACGAGCACGGCCCAGACCGTGACTCGGGTTCCGGTGCGAGATCTCGTCATGGTGGGGCTCCCGGGCTACGATAGGTTCACAACTAACTAACATTGTTGCTCAATTATCTAGCAATTTAGCAGGTGGGGTGATGGCGGACAAGTCCTCGGAGTGGGGTGGTACCCCCACCATGGTCGCCTTGCAGCGGCTCATCGACGCGGCGTCGCTGGCCCCGATCGCGGTGGCCCGCCGCAGCGAGATGAGCGCTTCCGAACTGCACGCGCTGCGCCACCTCTCCCGGGAGCCAATCGGCCCGGCGGAACTCGCGCGCCGCCTCGGTGTCACCACGGCGGCCACCTCGGCGGTCATCGACCGGCTCGTGGCGCACGGGCACGTGGCGCGGCGTCCGCACCCCACCGACGGACGCCGCACCGTGATCGAGCTCACCGACGAGGGCCGCGCCGAGGCCTACCACCAGCTCGGGCCGATGTTCCAGCAGCTCCGGGCCCTCGACGCGTCGCTCGACCCGCACGACCGCGCCGTGGTCAACGACTTCCTCGAACGGGCGACGGCGGCGATCCGTTCGGTCATGTGACGAATTCGGCCGTGCGTGGCAGGCTCGACCCCAGCGACATCCGAGGGCGAGGAAGCCACATGGACGACACGACGACTCCCACGGGCCACTGGGCCCCGATCTACGCCGAGCGGCTGCATCATCTCGCCGGACTCGAGCGGGTCAACGCCGACGACGCCACGCCCGAGCAGGCCGCCGCGTCCGCCGCCTGGTCGGCACCCTTCGGCCCGCCCGAGCCGACCGACGCCGTGACCACCGAGTCCGAGGTGCCCGGCCCGAACGGCCCGGTGCCCGTGCGCATCTACCGGCACGCCGACGGCGGGACGAGCGGGGCCGGCCTCGTGTGGTTCCACGGCGGCGGCTTCGTGCACGGGTCCCTCGACATGCCCGAGGGCGACCTCGTCGCGCGCGGCCTGGTCACCCGCACCCACGCGGTGGTCGTCTCGGTCGACTACCGGCTGTGCCACGACGGTGTCCACCATCCCGTGCCCCACGACGACTGCTTCGCCGCCTTCCGCCACACCGTCGAGCACGCCGCCGACCTCGGCATCGACCCCGCCAGGGTCGCGGTCGGCGGCGCGTCGGCCGGGGGCAACCTGGCCGGCGGGGTGGCCCTGCACGCCCGGGACGCCGGCGTCCTGCCGTGGCAGTCGCTGCTCGCCTACCCGGTGATGCACGCGGCGCTCCCGGAGTACTCGCCGCAGCTTCTCGCGGCCGTTGCGCACATGCCGCGCGGCATCGGCTTCCTCGACAGGGTGCGGCAGATGAACGAGAACTACCTCGGCGGCCCGCTCGAGGAGCACGCCCGCGAGCGCTACGCGTTCCCCGGCGAGGCCGACGACCTCACCGGCCTGTCGCCCACCTACATCGAGAACTGCGAGTTCGACGACCTGCGGGCCAGCGGCGAACGGTACGCGGCCCAGCTGGCCGACGCGGGCGTCGACGTGACCCTCGTGACCGCCGCCGGCGTCCCGCACGGACACCTCAACGCGGTCGGATCCCCGCTCACCGCGGCCACCCTCGACCGGTTCGCCGAGCGACTGATGCGCTGAACCTTCCGGCGCCGATGGGTGGGCCGCCGCGGGTCCACAGTTGACGCATGCAACCAGCGATCCGCATTCGTGGCCTCACCAAGTCGTATGGAACCCGGCGGGCCGTCGACGGCCTCGACCTCGACGTCGAGGCGGGCGAGATCTTCGCCCTCCTCGGCCCGAACGGGGCGGGCAAGACGACGACGGTCGAGATCCTCGAGGGTTTCCGCACCCGGGACGCCGGTGAGGTGAGCGTCCTCGGCACCGATCCCCACAGGGCTCCCGCAAGGTGGCGCGACGGCGTCGGAATCGTCATGCAGAGTTCGGGAGGGCTCGACCTGCTGACGCCGCGAGAGGTGCTGGCCAGCGCCGCCCGGGCGTACCGGCATCCGCGGCAGGTGGGCGAGGTGATGGACGTCACCGGCCTCACCGAGAAGGCCGGGTCCCGGATCGTCGGGCTCTCGGGCGGCCAGCGCCGCCGCCTCGACGTCGCGCTCGGCATCGTCGGACGACCGGAGCTGCTGTTCCTCGACGAACCGACCACGGGATTCGATCCGCAGGCCCGGCGGGACTTCTGGGGCCTGATCCGAACCCTCGCCGACGAGGGCACGACCATCCTGCTGACCACGCACTACCTCGACGAGGCGGAAGCCCTGGCCGCCAGGGTGGGGGTCATTGCCGCGGGCCGGTTGGTGGCCCTCGACACGCCGATGAATCTCGGGGGACGCCACGAGCAGGTTGCCACCGTGTCGTGGCTCGAGGAGGGCGTGCGTCGCACCCTGAACACGTCGACACCGACCGCCGAGATCGCCGCGCTCGCCGCCCGCTTCGAAGGGGAGATTCCCGAACTGGTCGTCACGCGGCCCACTCTCGAGGAGACCTACCTGCGTCTCATTGCACCTCACGTGTCGGGGGAGACACCGGGGGTGGCGGCGTGAACGTCCTGACGCTCGGCCTCGACCGCACCCGGCTCGAGCTGAAGATGTACAGCCGCGAGAAGGAGTCGGTCTTCTTCTCGTTCCTGTTCCCGATCATGCTGCTGAGCCTGTTCTCCGTGATCTTCTCCCGCCAGTTTCCGAGCGACTCGCCGATCACGGCGGCCTGGGCGTTCCTGCCGGGCATGATCGCGGCGGGGGTCATGCTGACGAGTTTCCAGACCATGGCGATCTCGGTGGCGACCGAGCGGGACGACGGCAGCCTCAAGCGGATCAGGGCGACCCCGATGCCGCCGGTCGCGTACTTCCTCGGCAAGGT
>DAIESZ010000152.1 GCA_027346035.1 Propionibacteriaceae bacterium | reverse complement strand
ACGGCGAGGGTGCCGACGCCGCCCCGCTCGCCGAGTGGAAGTTCCCCGGTGCCGAGCCGGTGGAGCGGATTCTCGCGGTGGCCGAGGCCGCCCAGAAGGTCGGGGATCGGCTGATCTCCTACGCGCCCCGCTCGGCCGGGGCACGGCGGGCCGCGGTGTTCCTCGACCGGCAGGGACGCCAACTGAGCTTCCTGCGCCGCTACCTGTCGCTCTACGGCGAGTATCTCCAATCGGAGTTGCACTTCGTCGACGACTGCACGCTGGCCCTGCACCATTCGCTGCACCCCGACGACGTCGAGAGCTTCGCCTTCGACACCGCCGCGGTCGACTGGCACCACTACATGCAGGACATCCACGTGCCGGCGATCACCGATCCGGTGCGCCGCCTCGAGGCGCTGCGCAAGCGTCGTGGCGGACGCTCGTCGACCTACCGACAGCTTCAACCGGCGGAGCCGGGCACCGTGCTCGCGGCCTTCGACCTCGACGGCACGGTGATGGCCACCAACGTCATCGAGACCTACCTGTGGGCCCGGCTGCCCGAGCTGAGCCCGGTCGGGCGGGTGCGCGAGGTGGCCGGCATCCTCGCCCGGCTGCCCGGCTACCTGGGGGCCGATCGGCGGGACCGTTCGGCCTTCCTCCGCTCGATCTACCGGCGCTACGAGGGCGCCGACCTCGCCGCGCTTGAGCATGCCGTCGACACCCAGATGGCCCCCTTCGTCCTCGACCGCATGTCACCGGAGGCGATCCGTCGGATCCGTGAGCACCGGGCCGCCGGGCACACGACGATCCTCATCACCGGCGTCATCCGGCCGCTCACCCGTCCGCTCGAGGGCCTGTTCGACGTGATCGTGTCGGCCGAACTCGCCACCGACGCCAACGGGCGGGCCACCGGATTCCTCACCGGGCCGCCGATGGTGGGTGAATCCCGCGCCGCCTGGCTGCGGCACTACGCCGCGCTGCACGGGTTCGACCTCGCGGGCAGCTACGCCTACGCCGACAGCCACGTCGATCTTCCGATGCTCGACGTCGTCGGCAATCCGGTGGCGGTGAGCCCCGATGTCGGTCTCATGCGGGCCGCACGCCAACGTGCCTGGTCGGTGGTCGACTGGCCGGCGTCCTCACCCATTCCCCGCTGGAAGATGCCCTCCTGAAAGGACCGTCATGACTCGTCCGGGATTCACCCTCGAGGTCGATGACCGCACCGGCCCCCTGCTGGTGGTCGAGGGGACCAGGGTGTCGATGCAACGCTTCGGCCAGGGCACCCAGGTCGTTTACCCCGCCGATCCGCGTCCGGCGGGTGACGTGCGGGCGCAGGTGTCCGCCGCGCTCGACGCGCCGCTCGACGCCCGGCCGCTCGCCGCGCGGCTCACGCCGTCAACCCGGCTCACCGTGGTCGTCGGGGGAGCCGATCTGGTGCGGCCGGCGATGGCCGACGACCTGCGCCGGGTGATGGCCGAGGAGGTGCTGCGCCGTGCCGCCGACGCCCGGGTGGACGACGTCGTCGTCCTGGTGGCCACCGGGCTCGGACGCCGGATCGGCGAAGGCGAACTCACCGCCCTCCTCGGTGAGCGGGTGGTGCGCTCGTTCGCGCCCCGCGGGGATCTCCTGTGCCACGACGCCACGGCGGACGCCGCCGTGATCGGCACCGTGGGCGGGCACGACGTGCGGGTCGACCCGCGGCTGCTCGCCAGCGACCTGGTCGTCAACATCGCGCTGCGCACCGACGCCCGTCAGCTGGCCGACAACCAACTGACACTCGGCCTGGGCGACGCCGCGACGATCGATGCGCTCGGCGGCCTCGACGGCGACGCGGGGATGCGGGCCGCGGCGGCCGAGTTGGTGCACGCGAGCGTTCCGGTGGTCACCCTCGAGGCGGCCGTGGGTCATCCGGCGATCGGGGGGATGCTCTCCTTCGTCTCCCAGCGGGAATGGGACTGGTCACTGCACGACCGGGCCAACCTCGCCGCGGTGCAACGCGCCCTGGCACTGTGGCCGAAGCAGGCGACGCAGCGGATCTTCGGCGACGTCACAGCCACGTACGGGGCCCTGGCTGTCGCGGCCGGCCCGAGCGGCGACGTCACCCGGGTCACCCGGGAGGCATGGCTGGCCGAGCACCTGGTGCGGGTGCCGTCGGCCGCATCGGTACTGGTCGCCCCGGTGTGGGGACAGGGCGGAGATCACACCGCGCCCGGCGGTGACCCGCTGACCGCGGCGTATGACGCGCTGGTCAGCCAGGGCGAGTCGTTCGTCGGGCGGCGTCCCGTCGAGGACGGCGGCGTGTTCATCGGGATGCACCCGCTGCGCGACGAGTTTTCGACCCGCCACCACAGTGCGGCCGCCGACTTCTTCTCCGACGTCCTGTCGGTCACCACCGATCCGCGGCGGATCCGTGATGAGTTCCAGGAGTCGTTCGTCCGCGATCCGTGGTACCTCGACCTCTACCGCAACCGGGGGGCCCATCACCCGCTCGAGGCGTTCCACCGCTGGTACGCCACGGCGCGGGCCGCCGAGGCCTACACGCAGGTCGTCTGGGTCGGGGGGCGGCGTCCCAGCGCCGCCCGGATGGGCTTCCGGGCGGCCTCGACCCTCGGGGACGCCCTGGAGATCGCCTCCGACAAGGTCGGTTCGACTCCCGTCGTCACGGTGCTGCACACCGGGGCCCACGTCGCGCTGGAACTCGGATGATCCGCACGCTGGTCCACCGGCTGCGGCCGCTGGCCGACCTGCGCGTCTCCGGACTCGAACGCCTCACCGGCATCGACGGCCCGGTGATCCTGGCGGCCAACCACGCCCACGACCTCGACGGGCGGCTCATCGGCGACGCGTGCCCTCCACGACTGCGCCCCTCGGTCCTTCCGCCCGCGCTCGCGCTCAGGGCCCGGCGCAGCGTGCTGCTGTTCCCCGAGCACGGCGTCTCGCCCGACTCGACGGTGGGCAGGTTCCACGACGACGCCGCCGCCCTCGCACAGGCCCACCAGGTGCCGATCGTGCCGGTCGCCGTCCGGGGGACGTTCGCGCTGCCGCGCACCGGGGGCACCCGCGCGGTCCGGTCCCGGACCCATCTGGTCTTCGTCCGCTTCGGTGACCCGATCCCGACCGGCCGGACCATCGGGGCCACCACCGGACGGTTGCGCGACGCGGTCGTGGCGCTGCTGCGCGAGGACGCCTCCACCTGGTGGGAGACCGCGACGTCGGCCCCGGTCGACGACGGCGAGGCCGGCGACTCCTGGCTGGTTACGTGGGACGCACTGGAGCCGGTCGCCCGAACCGACGCTGCCGAGCGCGCCCGCATCTGGGCCTGACCGGGCGGCCGACCGGACGCCGTCCCCGCTCCCGCGCGGCGCCATGCGCCGCCGATGGGCCCTGACATAGAGTGGACGACGGCCCACAGCGGGCCGATCACGCTGGATGGCGCGGGTCACGACGGGATGGCAGGCGGGAATCACCCGCATGAGGCTCACGGGCCGTCGCGTTGAGGGGGGAGAGCGGCATGGACAGCCTGGTCGAGGGCGTCCTGAACTGGTCACCACTCGCGCGGACCAATCTCCCCGACGTGGTCGAACTGCGTGAGGCGATCGACTACCTCGACGACGTGCCCGATGCGATCGACCTCGATCACCTCGAGCGGCGCTTCGACGAGGCGCTGGGCGACCCGGCCGCCGACGCCGTCGTCGGCCGCGACGTCGGGGGGACGATCGTCGCCTACTCCTGGAACGTCGTGCGCCGCCCGGCCGGGTCGGTGCCCCAGGTGTGGCTCGACGGCGGAGTGCACCCTGGCTGGCGACACCAGGGCATCGGCTCGCACATGGTCGCCTGGCAGGTGGCCCGGGCCGAGGAGTGGTTGCGGGAGGCCCGGACCCGCGAACCAGGTCTCGACACGCTGTGGGTGGGGGCCTACGTCGACGAGCGGGTTCCCGCCCGCAGCCAGGTGATGAGCGAGGCCGGGTTCGCCCCCGAGCACTGGTTCCTCGAGATGCGTGCGTCGATCGGTCCCGACGACCGCACCGACCTCCCGGTCGTGGTGGCGACCCGGCACGGCCCGGTGCGGATCGAGCCCTTCACCGACGAGCGGTCCGACGAGACCCGACTGCTGCACAACGAGGTGCTGGTCGGGCCCCGCGCCCGCAGTGACGGCCACTCCGATGCCCCGGCGACCCCCGAGCAGTGGCAGCGGTTCCTGCGGCGTCCGAGCAGCCGGCCCCAGTGGTCCTGGGTCGCGGTGTCGGAGGGACAAGTGGTCGGGTACGTGCTCAGCTCCATCGACACCGCCGACCCGCACGCCCACCGCGCCGGCTGGACCGACCGGCTGGGCGTCGGGTTCTCGTGGCGCGGGCTGGGGATCGCCACCGCACTGCTGCGCGCGTCCCACCACTCCTTCGCCGGCGCGGGGTTGGACACGGCAGGGGTCAGCGTCGAGACCGACGATCCCGACCGTGACCTCGGCGCGTTCCGCGCCAGTGGATATCGCAGTGATGGCACCGTGGCGCTGTACTCCCGGTTGTTGCGCCTTGACGCCGACGGGTCGGCGCGTTGGGAGGCCCCCGGACGACTGGGATAACATGGCCCACCGACACACCTGCTGTGCAGATTCGTCGACGGGCCGGATCCCGCGCGTCGACAGCCCGGTCCCCGGCGCCCGGTAGATGTCGGTGCCGCACCGGGGCGGCCGTGACGCCCGCAAGGGCGATCGGAGTCGCGTTGGCAGGCCCGTTCGTGAATCAGGGTTGAGAAAGAGGTGAACCGTGAGCG
>DAIESZ010000146.1 GCA_027346035.1 Propionibacteriaceae bacterium | reverse complement strand
CGGACTGCCGGCAAACCGGGTGAGGCTCGTGAAGGGCTCGGTGTCGGACGCCGGCCTCGTCGACTCCCTGGTCGCCGACGCCGACGTCGTCGTGCACTTCGCGGCCGAGAGCCACAACGACAACTCGCTCAACGATCCTTCGCCGTTCATCCAGACCAACCTCGTCGGCACGTACACGCTGCTCGAGGCGGTGCGGCACCACGACACCCGCTACCACCACATCTCCACCGACGAGGTCTACGGCGACCTCGAACTCGACGATCCCCAGCGCTTCACCGAGACGACGCCCTACAACCCGTCCAGCCCCTACTCGTCGACCAAGGCGGGTTCCGACCTGCTGGTGCGCGCGTGGGTGCGCAGTTTCGGCGTGCGGGCGACGATCAGCAACTGCTCGAACAACTACGGGCCCTACCAGCATGTGGAGAAGTTCATCCCGCGCCAGATCACCAACGTCATCGACGGCGTCCGGCCGCGGCTCTACGGTGCGGGCCGCAACGTGCGCGACTGGATCCACGTCGACGATCACAACGCGGCGGTCCTCACGATCCTCGACCGCGGACGCGTCGGCGAGACCTACCTCATCGGCGCCGACGGCGAGAAGAACAATCGTGAGGTCGTCGAGCTGATCCTCACGCTCATGGGCCGGCCCGCCGACGCGTACGACCATGTCAACGACCGCCCTGGCCACGACCTGCGCTACGCCATCGACTCCTCGAAGCTGCGGCGCGAACTGGACTGGTCGCCGCGCTTCACCTCCTTCGAGCAGGGCCTGGCCGCCACCATCGACTGGTACCGGGCGAACCAGGCGTGGTGGCGTCCGATGAAGGCCGCCACCGAGGCGAACTACGCCAGATCGGGCCAGTGACCGCCGCGCCCCCGGGCACCGGACGCCGCCCGGCGCGCGGTCACGCCCCCGGCCACCAGCGAGAGGACACCGCATGAGTCAGCCACGGATCTCGACCACCCCCATTCCCGGACTGCTGGTGGTCGACCTGCCACTGCACGGCGACCAGCGCGGCTGGTTCAAGGAGAACTGGCAGCGGGCCACGATGACCGCCCTCGGCGTGCCCGACTTCGGACCCGTGCAGAACAACATGTCGTTCAACACCACCGCGGGGGCGACCCGGGGGCTGCACGCCGAGCCGTGGGACAAGTTCGTGTCGCTCGCCTGCGGCCGGATCTTCGGGGCCTGGGTCGACCTGCGCGAGGGTCCGAGCTTCGGTGCGACGTTCACCCTCGACATGGGCCCCGACAAGGCCGTGTTCGTGCCGCGCGGGGTCGCCAACGGCTATCAGGCACTCGCCGACGGCACGGTCTACACCTACCTCGTCAACGAGCACTGGAGCCCGGAGGCGCGGGCGTCCTACACCTACCTCAACCTCGCCGACGAGACGGCGGCGATCGCGTGGCCGATCCCGCTCGGGCGCGCCGAGATCAGCGCCGCGGACGCCGCCCACCCCCGGCTCGCCGAGGTCACCCCCATGCCCGCCCGACGCACGGTGATCGTGGGTACCGGCGGTCAACTCGGCCGGGCGCTGCGCGCGGCCCTCCCGGACGCCGTCGCGCTCACCCACGACGACCTCGACACCGCAGACGCCGACGCCCTCGACCGGTTCGGGTGGAGCGGGGTCGGCACGATCATCAACGCCGCCGCCTACACCGCGGTCGACGACGCCGAGACCCCGGAGGGGCGTCGCGACTGCTGGGCGGTCAACGTCACCGCGGTGGGCCGGCTCGTCCGGATCGCCCGGGACATCCGCGCGACACTCGTGCACATCAGCAGCGACTACGTGTTCGACGGCGCCGTCGCCGTGCATGACGAGGACGAGGCGTTCACGCCACTCGGTGTCTACGGGCAGACCAAGGCGGCAGGGGACGCCCTCGTGGCCACCCTCGATCGGCACTACATCGTGCGCACCAGCTGGGTGATCGGGGAGGGACACAACTTCGTGCGCACCATGGCCGCGCTGGCCGACCGCGGGGTGTCGCCCCGCGTCGTCGACGACCAGGTCGGACGGCTCACATTCGCCACCGACCTCGCCGCGGGCATCGTCCACCTGCTCGGCTCGCAGGCGCCGTTCGGTACCTACAACCTGACAAACGCCGGGCCTGTCATGTCGTGGGCCGACATCGCGAGGCAGGTCTTCGAACTGCGCGGGCGGGAGGCCGCCGATGTCACCCCCGTGTCCACCGACGACTACGCGCAGGGCCGGGCGATGGCGCCCCGGCCGTCGCACAGCACCCTGTCGCTGGACCGGATCACGGGCACCGGTTTCACCCCGCGGGACGCCGCCGCCCGGCTCCGGGACCACGTGGCCGCCATCGCCCGGGGGTGATCATCCGGCGTCCGCCCGGCGCACCGACCGGCCGAAGCCGATGGGGTCGTGCAGCCGACCCGGGTGAGTGTGCGACAGTTGACCACGGCGATCGAGGGGGCGAGCCGGAAGGCGGGACAGCGGATGGCCGACGATGAACTGTCGATCTTCGATGACGACAACACCCACGGCGGGCAGGCCGGGGACGGGCGGGCACCCGAGGGTGCGGCGTCCGCACGTGGCGCGGAGGGAGCCACGGACGCGCGCCATGCCGGAGGTTCGGGCCGGAGCCGCGGACGCCGCGCGTTGCTGGTCGCCGTGGCGATCCTCGGAGTCGTGGTGATCGCGGTGGCCGTGGTCGTGGGCTACTACGCCAAGACCGTTGACAACGCCCTGAGCCAGGCGCCCCGGGCCGACCTGCTGCCGGCGGTCACTCCGTCGGGGAGCGGCGCGGCAGGAGTCCCGAGCACGTCCCCCGGCGATGCGATGAACATCGTCGTGATGGGCAGCGACTCGCGGGGAACCGACCGGGGACGCAGCGACACGCTGATCGTCATGCACATCAACGCCGACCGGCAGAAGGTCTACCTCATCTCCTTCCCCCGCGACATGTGGGTACCGATCCCCGGTTACGGCAAGGCCAAGATCAACGCCGCCTACTCCTGGGGTGGGCCCGTCCTGACGATCCGCACGCTGCAGGAACTCACCAACGTGCAGATGGACCACGCCGTGATCACCGACTTCACCGGATTCACCGCCCTCGTCGACGAGATCGGGGGCGTGACCGTCGTGAACAACCAGGCCTCCGCCAGCGGCGGCGTCACCTTCCCCAAGGGCACGATCACGCTCAACGGCAAGAATGCGCTGATCTACACGCGCGAGCGCTACGACCTCAAGAACGGCGACCTCGACCGCGCCGCCCGCCAACGTGATGTCATCACGGCGATCTTCAACAAGGTGCTGACGCCCGAGGTCCTCGCGAACCCGGCGAAGTTCAACCGGGTCGCGCAGAAGATCGCGCCGAACGTCACCGTCGACTCGGGGTTCACCAACGCCGCGATCGAGGGGCTCGCCCTGTCGATGCGGGTGACCTCGATCAGCGACGTCCGGTCGTTGCAGGCCCCGATCAGCGGCTTCGGGGTCTCCTCCGACGGCCAGGACTACGACGTCGTCAACACCGTGCAGATGGCCCAGCTCTCCTCGGCGATCGCCAACGACACGATGGACCAGTACTGGCAGGCCCACAAGAACGACCCGCCGATCACCGCACCCTGAGTCGCCTCGGGACGCGGCGTCCCCGGAAACAGTTGGTCAGAGCCCGCCCAGCACGCGGGCGTGCCAGGCGCGGATGTGGTCGATGAACCCCTGTTCGCTGAACTCTGCCGCCCGGATGCGGCAGGACTCCGGATCGCATCGTCGGGCGGCGTCGTAGGCGGCGCGCAGGGTCTCGGGCTCGAAGTCGGCGACCAGAACTCCGGTGAGCCCGTCGACGACCGATTCGCGGGCGCCACCCTCGGCGTTGGCGATCACCGGTGTCCCGGCGGCCATCGCCTCGACCGGCACGATGCCGAAGTCCTCGACCGGCGGGAACACGACCACGCTCGCCCGCCGCATCAGCTCGCGCACGACCGGCGTGGTCGGGGCGTCGATGATCCGCACCGGCACCGACGCAGCGTCGGCCATCGCCCCGAGCGCCTCGCGCAGCGGGCCGCCCCCCGCGAGGACCACCGGGACGCCGGACGCCTCGCCGGTGGCGATGACCACGTCGAGCCGCTTGTAGGGAACGAAGCGTGACACTCCGAGCACGAATTCGGCGGGCAACCCGGCCAGGACGCGCACCTCGTCGGGGGTGAGGGCCTCGGGGGCGGCGAAGCCGGACACGTCGACCGGGGGGTGGATCACCGACGAGTCGCGTCCCCACGCCGCGGCGATCCGCCGGCCGATGTAGGCGGAATTGGCGGCAATCGCCGTGGCCTCGCGTGCGCGGTGTCGGTCGAGGGCGCGCAGTGCGGGGGCCGCCGCCCGCACCGCCGGATGGGCGCCGCGTCCGTCGAGGTTCGGGACCCACAGGTAGCGGACGGGCGAGTGCACGTACACCAGCTTCGGCACGTCGGCGCTGCGCAGCCGGGCGTGGTGGGCGAACGCGTGCGACGACACCAGCAGCCACTCGTAGTCGCCGGGGAGCCCTCGCCACGCCATCGGCATCACCGGCAGGCTCAGCGCCTTGTGGCCGCGCAGCGGCGTCCGGGCGAGCAGCGTCTCGGAGACCCGGCGCGCGGGATAGCGTCCGGGGTCGTCATTCCACAGCACCTGCAGGTCGGCGTCCGGGAACGCGCGCATCATCGCGTCGACGACCCGCTCGGCACCCCCGTGGCGTTCCAGCCACTCATGCACGATGAGACCCGGCATCCGCGCTCCTCCCCCGCCGCCGCGCGCGACCGGCGCTCAGCCTATCCGCATCCCGCGCGGCCGCGCCGCGACGAGCGACCCGACCGGGGTCCGCGGGGCACCGCCCCCGCAAGGCGACCCCGGGGCCGGCTCCCGCGGAGCGCGTTGTATTATTCGCGCCCACACCGGTTGTCCACACCCTCTGTGGGAAAGCCACCGCCCGCCACGGCCCCGCGGGGGGGCGTCCCACAAGTGGAGACTCCGCGGCGGGCGATTCCGCACGGCCCGCCCTCGCATCCGGCGGGACCGTGTTTGTCCTTGTCGACGGCCGGTGGCCGGTGGTTGTGGCGGCAAGCTCCACAGGTCGGGCGCGACTGTTCACAGGGCACCGGCGTGGCGTCCACAAGCTCCTCGGCGTTTTCCACATGCCCTGTGGACAACACCGGTGCACAACCGACGTGCTCAGCGGCCCGCCGGCACGCGGGCAGCCGTGGGCGCGCGTGGAACAATGCGAGCGTGCGCGTCT
>DAIESZ010000125.1 GCA_027346035.1 Propionibacteriaceae bacterium | reverse complement strand
ATCAACCCGCTGCACGCCGCCCAGCCGGCCGCGCCGATGGAACCATCGCCCTATCTGCCCTCGAGCCGCATGTACGTCAACCCGATCTACATCCGCCCCGAGGCGATCCCCGAATACGCCGTCCTGTCCGGTTCGGACCGGAAGGCCATCGCCGGCCTGCGGGCCGACCTGCTCGATGATCTGTCCGACAGCCTCCAGCTGCGGCGCAACGAGTCGTGGCTCGCCAAGCGCAAGGCTCTCGAGATCGTCTATGCGGGGGGACTGCGTCCGGCGCGGCTCATGGCCTTCGACGACTTCGTGCGGCGGCAGGGGCGGGCGTTGCGCGACTTCGCGACGTGGTGCGTGCTGTACGAGGACCACGGCTCCGACTGGCGCGAGTGGCCGGTCGCGTTGCAGCGTCCCTCGTCACCGGAGGTCGCCGAGTTCCATCGCGACAACCATGAGCGGATCCGGTTCTACATGTGGTTGCAGTGGATCGCCGAGACCCAGTTGTCGACGGCCCAGCAGGCCGCCCTCGACGCCGGCATGCCGCTCGGCATCGTCAGCGACCTCGCGGTGGGGGTCAACGCCGCCGCCGCCGACACGTGGATGCTGCACGACGTGTTCGCCGCCGGGGTCACCGTGGGAGCCCCGCCCGACGCGTTCAACCAGACGGGCCAGGACTGGGGCCAGCCGCCCTGGCGTCCCGACCGGCTCGCCGAGCTGGCCTACGCCCCGTTCCGGGCCATGGTGAGCGGCATGCTGCGCCATTCGGGAGGGCTCCGGGTCGACCACATCATCGGGCTGTTCCGCCTGTGGTGGATCCCCGCCGGCCGCACTCCGCTCGAGGGCACGTACGTGCGCTACGACCATGACGCACTGATCGGCATCCTCGCGCTCGAGGCGAAGCGGGCGGGCGCGCTCGTCGTCGGCGAGGACCTCGGCACCGTCGAACCGTGGGTGCGTGACTACCTCGGCCGCCGCGGCATCCTCGGGACCAGCGTCATGTGGTTCGAGAACGACGACAGTGGTCACCCCCGGGCCCCCGAGACGTGGCGCGAGTACTGCCTCGCCTCGGTCACCACGCACGACCTGCCGCCGACGGCCGGCTACCTCGCCGGCGACCACGTACGGCTCCGCGACCGGCTGGGGTTGCTCACCGAGAGCCTCGAGGACGAACTCCGGTTCTCGGTCGAGGAGCAGCAGCGGCTCATCGGCTACCTGCGGGAGCGCGGGTTCCTCGCCGAGGGCGAGGACGATGTGGAGCAGATCGTGCTGGCCATGCACCGCATGCTGATCGCGACCCCGTCGAAGGTGCTGGTCGCAGCCCTTACCGACGCGGTGGGCGACCGGCTCACCCAGAACCAACCCGGCACGATCGACGAGTACCCGAACTGGCGGGTGCCGCTCAGCGGGCCCGACGGGCACCCCATGCTGCTCGAGGACGTGTTCACCAGTGAGCGGGCGTCCCGGCTGGCCGCGGTGATGAACGGCTTCGACCAGGCCGGACGCTGACCGCTCAGATGTTTGCCGGGCCCGACGCGTAGGGGGTGGGCAGTTCGCTGCCGTCGGGTTCCAGGATGATCGTCGGGATCGCCGGGTCCCCCTTCGAGATGTGGCCGGCGCTGACGGGCAGTTCGGCGCGGGCGCGCTCGTGGCGGGCGCGCGCGGCGCCGAGGTCCTCGCGCCCGACCACCACGCCGTCCCGGATCAACTCGACCAGCAGCGGACGGTCGTTTCCGTCGTGTCGTGGCATGCCGCCGACGCCGATGATCTCGGCCTCGGCGACGCCCGCGGGATTGCGGCGGCGTAGCGCGACCTTGCGGCCCCCGACGGTGCCCTTGCCGGTCGAGGTCTTGGCCACAGGTTCCAGCGGGGCGTCGGCGGCGTCCGACCCGGCCCGGGCGACCAGCTTGTAGATGAAGCCGCACGTCGGGTGCCCCGAGCCGGTGGCCACCGACGTGCCCACGCCGAATCCGTCGATGGGCGCGCCCCGCAGCGCGGCGATCTGCCACTCGTCGAGGTCGGAGGTGACGATGATCCGCGTGTGCGTCGCGCCCAGGTCGTCGAGCAGGTGGCGCACCCGGCGGGCGTACTGCGCGAGATCGCCCGAGTCGAGCCGGATCGCGCCGATCCGTCCGTCGGTGAGTTCGACCGCCGTGCGTACCGCCCGCTCGACGTCGTAGGTGTCGACGAGCAGCGTCGTGTCCTCGCCGAGGCTGGCCAGCTGGGCCCGGAACGCGTCGGTCTCGCTGTCGTGCAGCAGCGTGAACGAGTGGGCGGCGGTGCCGACCGTGGGTACTCCGTAGCGCTGTCCGGCGGCCAGGTCTGAGGTGGCCGCGAAGCCTGCGATGTAGGCGGCCCGGGCGGCCGCCACCGCCGACTCCTCGTGGGTGCGCCGCGCTCCCATCTCGATGCATGGGCGTCCCTCGGCCATCATCGTCATCCGGGACGCCGCCGACGCGATCGCCGAGTCGTGGTTGTAGATGGACAGCAGGATCGTCTCCAACAGGCAGGCCTCGGCGAACGTGCTCTCGACCACCAGCAGTGGTGACCCCGGAAAGTACGTGTCTCCCTCGCCGTAGCCCTGCACCGATCCGGTGAACCGGTAATCCGACAGCCACCCGGCGAACTCGTCGTCGGCGATCCCCGCTCGCTGGAGGAACTCGACGCTCGCATCGTCGAAACGGAACGCCTCGATCGCGTCGAGCGCCCGCCCGACCCCGGCGACGACGCCGTACCGGCGTCCCTCGGGAAGCCGCCGCGCGAACAACTCGAAGACACTGCGCCGATTCGCCGTCCCCGAGGTTATCGCGGCCCGCACCATGGTCAGTTCGTAGTGGTCGGTCAGCAGCGCGGTGCTCGGCACCGGAGGCGATGCAGTCATGGCCTCACTGTAATCAGCGGCCCCGCCCGGGGCGCCGCACGCGGACCCGGGCTTCGGCCCGGGTGACACAATGAGGCCCATGGCCCGTGGAACCCAGATGTCCGATCGACCGGTGGCGCGACCCGCCGGTGGGCAGGCCGTCGAGTCCCGCCCGGTCGAGAGCGAGCGGGCCCAGACACCGTGGGCGGTCGTCGTATGGGACGATCCGGTCAACCTCATGAGCTACGTGTCGCACGTGTTCCAGGTTCACTTCCACTACTCCAAGGACAAGTCCGAGCAACTCATGCTGCAGGTTCACAACGAGGGCAAGGCGATCGTGGCGACCGGCGAACGCGAGCTGATGGAGCGTCATGTGGTGGCGATGCACGGTTACGGGTTGCTCGCGACGTTGGAGGAGGCCTGAGCCCATGTATGCCCAGGCCGCACGCGGCGGCGTCCGGGTGGTGCTCGAGGCGGTCGAACTCCGGCTGCTCGACGACCTGTTGAGCGAGCTCTCGACGACCCTCGAGACCGTGGCACCGGCGGCGGCCGCCGCCGACGATCCGTTCGCCTGGTGGGAAGCACAGGAGCGCAGCAACGGCGTCCGGACCGGGGGAAACGACCCGGCCGTCGACCGGCTGTTCCCGCGGGCGGCGTCCCACGAGGTCGACCCGCAGGGGGAGCTCAGCGCGTTCTCGCACGCGGTGATGTCGGAGCAGCGGTCCGCGGACCTGGCCACGGTCCGCGCCACCCTCGCCTCGGTCGGGCGGGGCGGGCGGGTCGAGGTGGCGGGCCCCGAGCTCGAGTCCTGGCTGCGCACCCTCAACGCGATCAACCTGCTGCTCACCGCCCGCCTGGGCATCGTCGATGTGGTCTCCGCCGACGAGGTGGCCCGGGAGGCATCCGACGACGATCACCCGGCGGCCTTCCTGTATCACGTGCACCAGTGGGTCGCGGGCGTCATCGAGAGCATTCTCGACGTCAGCCAGAGCTGACCCCGGCGCACGACTCTTTACGCAAAGGGCCCATGAGATAAATGGACCCCGGTTGATTAGGCTTACCTAACTCTCGCTACAGTGACGGCGTGATCCTTCCTCCTACGCCCGCCGAGTCGCTTGAGTGGAACCTCATCCTGGCTCCCCTTCGGACGCCGCTCACTGTGCGCCGTG
>DAIESZ010000092.1 GCA_027346035.1 Propionibacteriaceae bacterium | reverse complement strand
CGAGGACGTCACGGCCGATGAGCTGGCCGATTACGACCTCGTGTACGCGGCGAGCACGCCGTGGGCGAAACGCCGCTCGGTCGAATGGGGACTCGCGATCGAGCCGCTGCTGCAGTGCACCGATCCCGCCTTGTTCAACCCATCCCGCGCCGAGCCCGACAGTGGGCCGCGGGTCGTGTGGGTGGGCAAGTCGCGGGGCATCGACCGGCCGATGCTGCGGATGGCCCTGGCCAGCGGGGCCGACGTCGCGATCTACGGCACCGGCTGGAAGCCGTTCATCGACGAGTCGCTCGTGATCGCCGAATACCTCGACAACGCCCTCGTGGGCACGTTGTACGCGAGCGCCGGCGTCGTGCTCAACGACCACTGGGACGACATGCGACGCGACGGCTTCCTGTCGAACCGGCTGTTAGACGCCGTCGCGTGCGGCACGCGGGTGATCAGCGACGAGGTGGAGGGCATCGACGACGTGTTCGGCGGGTCGGTGCGCACCGTGGCGGTTCAGGCCGACGTCGACCGTATCCTCACGAGCCGACTCGACGGATGGTTCCCCGACCGGCAGAAGCGGCTCGCGAACGCGGCCCGGGTGGCCTCCGAACACTCCTTCGACGCGCGGGCCCGCACACTGGTCGAAGCGGTGGCGCGCCGGCGGGCCGAACTCGGCCTGGGGTGACGTGGCGGCGTCCGCTCACCAGAGGGGCGGGCGGCCCAGACGGGTCATCCGCCACACGGTCGACCACCTGATCGGACGTCGCGGGCCCGGGTCCGACCGCCACCCGTCGGCGAAGCCCGAGAACCACACCCTGAGCGCCTCGCGGTCGTGCACGCGGGCCACGGTGGCCAGCGACCACACCCCGAGGTAGATCGGCACCAGTGGCGCGGGCAGGTTGCGGCGCGCCACCCAGACCCGGTTCCTGGCGTTGGTCCGGTAATACACCGCGTGTCGGCTCGCCGCGGTGGCCGGGTGATGCACCTCGATCGAGGGGCAGTAGCGGATCCGCCAGCCGTGGTCGAGCAGGCGCATGGCCAGGTCGACGCCCTCGTGGCCGAAGAAGAAGTTCCCCGGCCAGCCCCCGACCTGCTCGAATGCGCTGCGCCGGATGAGGCAGGTCGCCTCCCAGAACACGGCCGCGTCACCCGGCCGGTCACGACCGGAGACCCGCAGCCGCGGTGTCCAGCGTCGTGGAGCGGGACGGCCGTCGGGGTCGACCCCCTTGGGCTGGACCACCGCGACGTCGTCGCCCATGCACGCAGCCATGCGGCTGAGGACGTCGGGACGCGGCAGCCAGGCGTCGTCGTCGTAGAAGAAGATGAACTCCCCCGTCGCGAGGCCGGCGCCCACGTTGCGCCCCTGCGGGCATCCCAGGTTCTCCGGCGACTCCTCGGTGCTCACCCAGCCCGGGATCCCCGACGGGTGCCAGCCGTTGCCGAGCAGCACGCAGTCGAGGTTCACCCCGCTCTGCGTGTGCAGGGTTTCCAGCGCCTTTCCCAGTTCGCCGGGCCGGTTGCCCATCGAGAGCAGCACGGCGGTCACCCTCGGTAGCCCGTGCGCGGGGTCGTCGGTCATGGTCGGCTCCGGCGAGGGATCACCCGACGACACGGCGCAGCGATCGCGCCACCCATCGGGCCTGGACGCCGGCTGTCCGCAGGTCTCCCTGCCGCAGCTGCCGCAGGGTCTGACGGGCCGCGTAGACGGCGCCGAGGGCGGCACCCTGACGGCGCAACGCCGTCCGGTCGGTGGCGGGCACGTGGCTGAGCATGTGCTCCATGGCCCGGTAGCGCTCCTCCATGTTGGCGCCGGTTCGCAGTCGCTTGGAGGTGTCGTTGCCGGGATGGATGCGGTACTGGGCGAGCACCCGGTCGACGAAATGGATGTCCCCGGCCGTCGCGGCGCGTGCCCACATGTCCCAGTCGGCGGCATGGGGGAGGCTCTCGTCGAAGCCCCCGACCGCGGCGTAGGTGGATGCCTTGACCACGATCGATGGCGCCGCGACCCGATTGGCGCTCGCCAACCGGCGCATGGCCTCCGGCCAGATTCCCCCGCCGGGCACGTAGCTGCGGGTGACCGCCAGCGGCGTCCCGTGCTGGTCGATGTGCTGCGTACGGCAGAACGCGGCGGCGACGCCGGGATCGGCGAGCGCCTCGTCCATCGCCTCGTAGAAGCCGGGCAGCACGACGTCGTCACCGTGCAGCAGGTGGATGTAGTCGCCCCGCGCCTCGCGCAGGCATCTGTTGAAGTTGGGGACCGCGCCGAGCGCGTTCTCGTTCCGCACCAGGCGCACCCGGCCGGCCCCGAGATGCTGCACCACCGAGGCCGGATCGTCGCTGGATCCGTCGTCGACGACGATGATCTCGGCGTCGACGCGGTGGGCCAGTTGACCGAGCACCCCCTGGAGGCAGGGAACCAGCAGATCGGCACAGTTGTGGGCCGGAATGACGACGCTCCAGCGGGGGCTCGACCCGTCGGACGCGGGTGCCTGCCAGCTCATGCCCGGCACCCTATCACCGGGCCGAACGGGTCCCACACCTCGCGATCCCGGACCCCGGAACGCTGGTGATAGCCTCGCAGGCACACTCGTGAGGGGACATGCCCATGAAGTTCGCAATCGCCGGGGCCGGCTTCTCCGGCGCAGTGATCGCCCGCCGCCTCGCCGAGGCCGGCCACACCGTCGATGTCTACGAATCCCGCGATCACGTGGCCGGCAACTGCCACACCGCGCGCGACGCCGACACCGGCGTCCTCGTGCACAAGTACGGCCCCCACATCTTCCACACCGACGACGAGCGCGTGTGGGACTACATCAACCGGTTCGGCGACATGGTGCCGTTCGACCATCGGGTGCGAACCACTGTCGGTGGGCGGGTCTACCTGCTGCCCGTCAACCTGCTCACCATCAACCAACTGTTCGAGCAGGCACTGAGCCCCGACCAAGCCCGCGCGTTCATCGCGCAGCAGGCCGACACGAGCATCGGCGAACCCGCCAACTTCGAGGAGCAGGCCCTGAAGTTCGTCGGACGCCGCATCTACGAGGCGTTCTTCTACGGCTACACGAAGAAGCAGTGGGGACTCGAACCCACCGAGCTCCCGGCGTCCATCCTCAAGCGGCTCCCGGTGCGGTTCACCTACGAGGACTCCTACTTCAACCATCCGCACCAGGCCATGCCACGGACCGGCTACACCGACATCGTCGAGCGCATCCTCGACCACGACGGCATCGGCGTGCACCTGTCGACGGCCTACACCGACGAACTGCGGGGCGGCTACGACCACTCGATCTGGACCGGCCCGCTCGATGCCTGGTTCGGCTACCGGTTCGGACGCCTCGGCTACCGCACCCTCGACTTCGAGGAGATCCGCTACGACGGCGACCTGCTCGGCTGCTCGGTGATGAACTACGGCGACTACGAGGTGCCGTTCACCCGGATCTCCGAGCACAAGCACTTCGCCCCGTGGGAGAACCACGAGAAGTCGGTCGCGTTCCGCGAATACTCCCGCGAGTGCGGCCCCGACGACATCCCCTACTACCCGATCCGCCTGGCCAACGACAAGAGTCTGCTGAATCAGTACCTCGACGCGGCCGGGGAGGCCGAGGCGGTCACCTTCGTCGGACGCCTCGGAACCTACCGCTATCTCGACATGGACAAGACGATCGCCGAGGCGCTCGCCGCGGCCGACGGGATCCTCGCGGCGATCGACGAGCGGGCCCCGATCGCCCCGTTCTACGTCGCGTCACACTGAGGTCTCCCCGGCCCGAGCCCGCGCGGCGCCGGGATGCCCCGGCGTCAGGAGCGCTGTTCGCGCAGCTGGCGCTCGATGCCGTCGAGCCGCTCCTCGAGCACGGCCATCGCGAACAGCAACTGCTCGTTGGTGACACCCTTCTGCACCACATTCGGGCGTCCCATGGTGCGACGCTCGATCTGCTGCACGGCGTACTTCGCGGTCATCTGGGCCGTGCGCTTGGGACCCGAGTAGCGCAGGTGGTACCAGCCACGAACCAACGGGCTCTGCTTCGTCGTGGTGCCGTCGAGGGCGCGATTGAAGTCGGTGAAGTTGTTCCGCATGAGGGCGAGCGAAAGCTGCCGGGAGTAGGCGCCCTTGCTGCCCTCGGTGAGGGCCTTGTTCACGTCGGCCATCGTGTAGTGCGAGAAGACTCCCCGCAGCACCTCGAAGAACTGTCTGCGCAACGGGATCGGGGTGCGGCGACTGATCCATTCCATCTGTGACACGGCCCACGCCAGCAGGGTGGTCTTGTAGAGGTCGAGGCGACCGGTGCTCTGGAGAAACCGGTAGATCGTCTCGTGGTGTTCGAAGATCCTGAACAGCCGCTCGTCGGCGGTCTGCATCGTCTGCCCGGCCCGCGCCACCCGGTGGTGGCACAGCACGTCGGGCACGACGGCGATGCTGTTCGCCTGCAGCAGGCAGAACCAGTGGAACGGGTTGTCCTCGAAGAAGTAGTCGCCGACGGGGAAGCGGATGCGGTGCTCCTCCAGGAGCGCCCGGCGGTAGAGCTTGCGCCAGGGCACGGCCACGAACCGGAGGAAGCGGTGCGTGTTCTCCTCGTTGAGCGGGTAGGCGCCCTCGTCGAGGTCGGCCCATCGCCGCTCGTCCGCCGGCAGGACGAGTTCTCCCGAGCCGTCGGTGAACTCACGGTAATCACCCATCGCGAGGTCGGCGTCGTAGGTCGTCGCCGCCCACACCAGACGCTCGAACGCCCGCGGCTCGAACACGTCGTCGCCGTCGGCGAACCCGACCCACGGGGCGGTCGCCCGTTCGAGCCCGGCGTTGGCCGCCGTCGCGACGCCTCCAGGGCTGTTCGTGCCGAGCAGCACCGGGACGATGCGCTCGTCGCGGGCCGCGAAGTCCCGGATGATGTCGGGTGACGAGTCGCTCGACCCATCGTCGACGACGATGATCTCGGTGTCCGTGAACGTCTGGCCCACGATCGAGTCGAGACACTCGGCGAGGTAGGACTCGATGTTGTAGCTCGTGACGATGATCGACAGTTCGGCCATGCCGCGACCCCCTATCCCATCGCCTTGCGGACGATGGTCTGCGCCAGCGAGGGCGCCCGCCGGACCTGGATGTTGTGGAAATCGGTGATGCGAATCCGCAGCAGGTGCTGCTGCAGTCGGGCCTCGAACAGATCCCGCACCGACGGGTCGACCCGCGACCCCGCCCACCCGGCGATCCTGATGACGCTGGCCCAGTAGATGTGGGCGTAGCGCCTGCGCAGGCCGGGCCTGCTCTGCAGCAGGTCGTAGGTTTCGTCGAGCGCGTCGAATAGCGTGAGCCGGTCGAGGCTGCTGCGGTTGGTGAGGTTGCCGCCCCCGGCCAGCACGATGTGGGTGCAGACCTCCTGGTTGATCAGCACGATGCGGTCGGCGAACAGCAGCGTGTGCCAGTGGCCGAGGATGTCGTTGTTCACCGGGGTCGATCCGAACCTCAGGCCGGACGCCTGGAACGTGGCGGTGCGCACCACCTTGTTCCAGGGGTAGTTCGTGAGGTGCAGCAGGTCTGGTGCCCCGGTCAGGCGGACCGTGCGGCTGGACGCCGATCCGAGGACCTGCTCCCAGATGTGCAGGTCGTGGCTGTTCATCGCCACGTCCGCGTCCTGCCCGCCACGCACATAGCGGTACTTGAGGATCGCGACGTCCTGACTGCCCCGGTCGAGTTCCCGCACGGCCGCAACCAGTGCGTCGGAATGCAGCTGGTCGTCGGCGTCGAAGAAGATCGTGTAGCGACCCCCGGCTGCGGGGAATCCGACGTTGCGGACGACGCCTGCCCCCCGGTTCGTGCGCTGCAGCATCGCAAGCACCTCGGGATGGCGGCCCATCAGCTCCTGCAGGATCTGCGGCGTGGCGTCGGTGGACGCGTCATCAACGACGATGACCTGCACCCGCAGGCCCGGGATTGCCAGGAAATCCTCGACGAGCGGACCGATGGTGTCCTGCGCGTTGTGGGAAGGGATCACCGCGGTGAGGTCGAAGGTCTCCACTGCTCGCCTCTCTCATGGCCTCTCGGAACTACCGGCGACCCGACGACGCTGGGCGGTGAGGTTGCCTCTCGCGGCCGGACCGGGATGAGCATAGCCCCTGCCGCCAACGCCCCTCGTGGCTGGAAGCGCATC
>DAIESZ010000085.1 GCA_027346035.1 Propionibacteriaceae bacterium | reverse complement strand
CGCCCGACGACATCGTCACCGAGAGCAGCGGCGGCGAGCGCGTCCTCTACGTGGCGCTCACCCGGCCGACGCAGCGCCTGGTCACGATCGACCTCGTCGACCCCTTCACCACCGGCGACTCTCGAGCAGCCTGGCGAGAATCTCTCGGGTAGCCACCGAGCGGTTCTGGGTGAAGAACTGCAGCCCGGGGGCCCCACCCCGGAGCAGTTCCACCGCCAGCTCGGTGGCGATCTCGGCGCCGACCTCGCGCACGGCGTCCGCGTCGCCGGCCACGGCGTGCAACCGGTCGGACACGGCGGTCGGCATCTCGGCACCCGACAGCTGGGCGAACTTCGTCACCTGGTTCACGCTGGTCACCGGCATGATCCCCGCGATGATCGGCACGTCACAGCCGAGCGCTCGGAGCCGCTCGACGAGCGCGAAGTAGTCGTCGGCCCTGAAGAAGAGCTGGGTGATCGCGAACTCCGCACCCGCCTCGACCTTGTCGACGAGGATCCGGGCGTCGAGATCACGGTCTGCCGTCGCGGGGTGCGGGTCGGGGAACGCCGCCACCCCCACGCAGAAGTCCCCCCGCGACTTCACCAGTCGCACGAGTTCGGTCGCGTTGGCCAACCCCTCGGGATGCTGCTGCCACGGGACGCCGGGCCCACCAGGCATGTCTCCCCTGACCGCGAGGATGTGGGTGATTCCGGCCTCGGCGTACGCGTCGATGGTGGCGCTGATCTCATCGCGTGACTGGGCCGCGCAGGTGAGATGCCCCACGGTCCGGAAGGGGGTCGCGGCCATGAACTTCGTCGCCGCCAGGGTGCGGTCGCGGTTCGACCCGTTGGCGCCGTAGGTGACCGACACGAAGTCGGGATGCAGCGGTTCGAGTGCCGCGACCGAGCGCTCGAGCAGCCGCGACCCGTCCTCGTCGCGAGGTGGGAAGAACTCGAAACCGAACACCGGGCTGTGCCCGCGTGCGCGGCGATCGGCGAGGATCCCCGCGAGGGAGACGCCCGACGTGGCCGGGTCGACGGGCGGAACGGTGTCGAGCATGCGGTCCACCCTAGAGAGGAATCGGACGTCGACTGCGCATAGGCTCAGATGGTGACCGCCACACCTGACCCGCGCCCGGCACCGGGCTTCGATGCCGCCGACCCGGTGAGCCAGTCCTTCCGCGACGCGATCGCGGGGGCGATCAGCGGGTTCCTGGTCGCACGGGAAGCCGAGTTGGCGGCGATCGGCCCCGAACTCGCGCCGGTGCTCGACATGGCCCGGCAGTTCACCGGCGGTGGCAAACGCCTGCGCCCGGCGTTCTGCTACTGGGGATATGCGGCCGTCGCCGGCCAACCCGCCGACCCGGCCGCCCTGCTGCGCGCGTGCGCCAGCCTCGACCTGCTGCACGTCAGCGCGCTGATCCACGACGACGTCATGGACGCCTCCGACACGCGGCGCGGCGTCCCGGCGGCGCACCGGCAGTTCGAGCAGTTGCACGGGGACATGGACGGCCTCGGGCACCAGATGACCTTCGGCCGGGCGGGCGCGATCCTGCTCGGCGACCTGCTCATCATGTGGAGCGCCCAGCAGCTGTCCGAGTGCGGGCTCGACCCGGTGGCCCTCAGCGGCGCGCTGCCGCTCATCGAGGCCATGCGCACCGAGGTGACGGCGGGCCAGTTCCTCGACGTTCTCGCGCAGCACGCGCCCCTGTCCGGCGACGTGTCCGAGGCGCTCACCCTCTCGGAGCGGGTGGTCGAGTACAAGTCGGCCCGCTACACCGTTCAGCGTCCCGTGCAGTTCGGCGCCGCCCTCGCGGGGTCCGACCCCGAGCTGGTGGCCGGCCTCGCCGGATTCGGGTCGCCGCTCGGGCAGGCGTTCCAGTTCCGCGACGACCTGCTCGGCGTGTTCGGCGATGAAGCGCTCACCGGCAAACCCGCCGGCGACGACCTGCGGGAAGGCAAGCGCACGGTCCTCGTGGCTCACGCGCTGGCCGAGGCCGACCCCCGTGACGCAGCCGAACTGCAGTCGCTCCTCGGCAACGCCGACCTCGACCCGGCACAGATCGACCGGGCGCGCTCGATCATCACCGACTCGGGGGCCCGTGAACGGGTCGAGACGATGATCGACACGGGGCTGCAACGGGCTCTGGCCGCGCTCGACGACCTTCCGCTCCGCGATGACGGGCGCCTCGCCCTGCGGTCGCTCGCGGTCGCGTCGGTCCGCCGCGACCGCTGAGGCCACGTCCCGTTCCTGGGGATCGCCGAGGTGCCTTGTCGGGGAACCTTGACGAGGAGTCCTAGAATCAAGCCCCATAGGGCTGGCACGGCCTTCTTCCCCGACCGTGTTTGGAGCAGTTGTGACCATGACGAGTATCGGCGACCCTCTGGTCGGTCGGGTGCTCGACGGACGCTACGAAATCCTGTCCAGGCTGGCCCGCGGCGGCATGGCCACGGTGTACCGCGCACAGGACCGCCGCCTCGCCCGTCCCGTCGCCGTCAAGGTGATGCACGACGGCCTGGGCGACGACGCAGAGTTCGCCCGGCGCTTCGACCGTGAGGCGCGGGCGGCGGCGATGCTCACCAACCCGCACATCGTGAGCGTCTTCGATCAGGGCCGCGACAACGGGCGCCCCTACATCGTGATGGAGTACGTCGATGGCTCGACCCTGCGGCATGTCATCAGCCGCGAACGGACCCTCGACCCCATCCGCGCGCTCGACCTGCTCGAGCCGGTGGTGCACGCCCTCGCGAGCGCGCACGAGGCCGGCATCGTGCACCGCGACATCAAGCCCGAGAACGTGCTGATCTCCGACCGCGGCCAGATCAAGGTCGCCGACTTCGGGCTGGCGCGGGCCATCACCTCCCAGACCGCCACCGCGACGGCGGGCCTGCTGATGGGCACGGTCAGCTACCTGCCACCCGAACTCGTGACCACCGGCTACACCGACTCCCGCGGCGACGTGTACTCCACGGGCGTCGTGCTGTTCGAGATGCTCACCGGCAAGAAGCCGCACACCGGCGACGTCCCCATTCAGGTCGCGTACTCCCACGTGCACAACGACATTCCGGCGCCCTCGACCCAACTCGACGACGAGGCGGCCCGTCGGGCGATCCCTCCGTACCTCGACGCACTCGTGCTCGTCTGCACCAGACGCCGGCCGTCGGAACGTCCGGCCGACGCCCGCCAGTTGCTGCGGCTGATGCGGCAGGTGCGCCGGGCGCTCGACCAGGGCGTCGTCGACGATCCTGCGCTGACCCAGGAGATGTGGTCGTCGGTCGGCGCCGCGCTCCCGCTCCCGGTCCACTCACCCGAGTCGCCCACCGAACCCATCCGCCCGGACCCTCCGCACACGCAGGACACCCGGTCGCCGGTTCCCCGGCCGGTGCTCCCGCTCCGCGACCTGCCGCGCATGTCCACGCCCCGCACGCCGCGCTCGGCACTGTCCCCCGTCACCGGCCCGATCCTGTCGCCTGTCGACCATGGGGAGCGGTACTCGCGCGTCGTGGCCCGACGGCGCCGTCGGCGCAGCGTCGTCATCCTGGTGGCGCTGGTCCTCCTGGCCCTCGGTACGTACGGCGGCTGGCGGCTGTGGCAGGCGGTCCAGATCGTGACCGCCCCGGTGATCACCGGCATGAACCAGCAGGACGCCGAATCGACGCTGACCGCCAATCATCTGACCGGCGACTTCCACGACGAATACTCCGAGACCGTCTCGAAGGGCCTCGTCATCCGCACCCTTCCCACGGCGGGCACCAGCCTCGACAAGGGCTCAACGGTCGCCGCCTGGGTGTCCCTCGGTCCGGAGCGGCATCCCATGCCCCAGGTGATCGGCCTCACCCGGGCCGCCGCCGAGCAGGCAATCACGAACGCCAGTCTCACGGTCGGCACGGTCACCACCGCCTACAGCGAGACGGTGCCGTCGGGCCAGGTCATCTCGGCGTCCCAGAAGCAGGGCACGGAACTCCGGCGCGACACCGCGATCGACCTCGTGGTGAGCAAGGGCCGCCAGCCGATCACCATCCCGTCCGTGGTCGGGAAGCCGATCGCCGACGCCACCGCGGCGTTGCAGAAGCTCGGTTTCACGGTGTCGGTGTCGAGCGCGCACTCCTCGACGGTTCCCGAGGGCCAGGTGATCTCGCAGAACCCCGACAGCGGCACCGGCTACCGCAACGACACGATCTCGCTGGTCAACAGTCTCGGACCGGTCATGGTCACCGTGCCCGACGTGCGGTTGAAGTCCGAGTCCCACGCACGCTCGATCCTCACCAAGGCGGGCTTCAGCGTCATCGTGCAGTACAACACTCCGTCGTGGCTGCGACTCAACATCGTCGCGCAGGAGGTTCCGAGCGGGGGGCAGCGTCCGCAGGGGTCAACCATCACGATCTACGTGAGCTGAGCGATCGCACGGAGTAACTTCGCGTCATCCGGACACTCCACGAGGGATTCTCCGGCCGTGTCGAGTTGAGGCGAGCCGCTGCATCCGATAATCTCTCTCGGTGCTGAAGAATCGGTCGTCAATTCTCGCTTTCGCCGCAGTAATACTGCTCGCGATCCTCTGGGGATCGACAAACGTGGTGACAAAGGGGCTTTTGGCGACAAATTCTCCTGCCGAGCTCCTGGCCGTGAGGTTCACCGTTTCCACGGTGGCACTTTTCGCCCTGCTGCCCCGAGCCGGACGCCTCGACCTCCGGACCCTGCGCGACGGCACGATCATCGGACTGCTGTTCGCCGGTGGCCAACTCACCCAGACCTGGGGGCTGATGACGACCACACCCGCTGTCAACGCCTTCCTCAGCGGTCTCTACGTCGTCGTCACGCCGATCCTAGCGGCGGTCCTGTTCTCCCGGCGCCTGCAGATCTCGGTCTGGGTCTCGGTCGGGCTGAGCATGGTCGCCCTCGCCGGGTTCACCGTCGTGCCCGGCGCCTCACATGGCGGCTTCGGCCTCGGGGAGGCGCTGACCCTCACCTCCGCGTTGCTCTATGCGGGCCAGATCGTCTGGACGGGGCGGGCGAGCCGTCCCCAGCGCACAGTGCAGCTCGCCGTGGTGCAGTCGGCGGTCGTGGCGCTGGTCATGGCACTGTTCGCCATCCCCGGGGGCGTCCACGTCCCCGCACGTGCTTCGTGGTGGCTTGCGCTGCTCTACCTCGCGCTCGTCTGCGGCGCCCTCACCCTGGTGCTGCAGATTTGGGCCCAGGCGCACATCGACCCGGTTCGGGCCGCGGTGATCATGTGCTCCGAACCCCTGTGGACCACCGTGTTCGCCGTGGCGTTCGCCCACGAGCGCCTCGGACCCGCCCTCGTGTTCGGCGGGTCGATGACCCTCGCCGCCATGCTGGTGGTCGTCGTCCCGTGGCGTCCGCTGCCTCGCGCGGCGATCCGGCGGGCGCTGTTCACCCGGGCGGCCTGATGGCGCACGGACTGCGGCCGAGGCGCCGGACGCGCTGACGGAGCCCGCTCCCACCCTCAGGAGGCCGTGACATCCCAGGGGGTGCCGCGATGCTCATCGGCCCGGGTGCCGGTCATCGCGTTGACCCGGCCGCGGATCAGCTGATATCCCCGCTCCTGCAGCAGTTGCTCATGGATCATCAGGCCCTGGGGCGCGCCGACGGCACGGACGAAGTCGATGGTCTCCTTCATCGCCGCCCACGGCCCGTATGCGGGCACCGCGAGCACGTCGATGCCGTCGGGAACGGTGTCGATCATGTCGCCGGGGTGGAAGAAGGTGGGTTCGCCCTCGGCGGCGACGACGATGCCGACGTTTCCGATGCGTGCGATGTCGGGATGGATGACCGCATGCCACCCGCCGACGGCCGAGATCCGCACGGCGCCGAGATCGACGCTGGAGTCTGCCGCCAGCCGCTGTGCGGTGGGCAGGTCGACGTGGTCCGGCACGGTGGGTTCGACGTGGACGGCAGCACCCGGGTTCGCCGCCACCAGCGCGGGCAGGTGCTCGGGATCGGCATGGTCGGGGTGCTGATGGGTCACGACGATGGCGTCGAGGTCACGCAGTCCATGCCACGCGTCGCTGAAGTTCCCCGGATCGATGAGGATGCGCCGGTCGGCCACCTCGACGAGAACCGATGAATGTCCCAGATGTGAGATCCGCATACGCCGATCCTGCCCCCAGAGACCCGGGGGGCCAAGCCCCGCTAGAAGTCGATGATCTCCACCGCCGGGGATGCCGGCCGCTTGATCCGCCCGCTCGACAGCCGCTCGGCGACCATGAACGCCAACTCGAGCGACTGGTTGCGGTTCAGCCGGGGATCGCACACGGTCTCGTAGCGGTTCTCGAGGTCGGCCTCGGTGAGCTGCATCACCCCGCCCAGGCACTCGGTCACGTCGTCACCGGTGAGCTCGATGTGGACGCCGCCGGGCCAGGTGCCGAGTTGCTCGTGCACGTCGAAGAACCCGTTGAGTTCCTCGACGACGTCGGCGAAGGCCCGGGTCTTGTAGCCGTTGGCGGTTTCGAAGGTGTTGCCGTGCATGGGATCGCTCACCCACACCACCTTGCGCCCGGACGCCTCGATGCCCTCGATCAGCGGCGGCAGCTTCTCCCGGACGTTGGCCGCGCCCATGCGGGCAATGAAGGTGATCCGCCCCGGTTCGCGGTCGGGGTCGAGGCGATCGGCCAGCGCGAGGGCGTCCTGCGGCGTCGATGTGGGGCCGAGCTTGACGCCGATGGGGTTGCGCAGGTGACGCATGAGCTCCACCTGGGCGCCGTCGAGCTGACGGTTCCGCTCCCCGATCCACACCATGTGCGCCGACGTGTCATAGGGCAGGTGGGTACGCGAGTCGATCCGGCACATGGCGTGCTCGTAGTCGAGCAGCAGGGCCTCGTGGCTGGCGTAGAAGTCGACGGTGTTGATCGACTCGTCGCGGACCCCGCAGGCCACCATGAACGCGAGCGCCCGCTCGATCTCCGACGCCAGCTCCTCGTAGCGTGCCTCGACATGGGAGTTGCGCACGAAATCGGCGTTCCACGCGTGGATCCCGCGCAGATCGGCGAAACCGCCCTTGACGAACGCGCGCACCAGGTTGAGCGTGGCCGAGGAGGCGTTGTAGACCCGCAGCAGCCGGTGCGGGTCGTGCCGGCGGCTCTCGGCGGTGAACTCGAACCCGTTGACCGCGTCACCACGGTAGGCCGGGAGGGTGATCCCGTCGCGGGTCTCGCTGTCATTGCTGCGCGGCTTCGCGTACTGTCCGGCGATCCGGCCCACCTTGACGACCGGAACCTGGGCGGCGTAGGTGAGCACCACGGCCATCGACAGCAGCACGCGCAGCTTGCCCTTGATGTTGTTGCCGGTGACCGAATCGAAGGTCTCGGCACAGTCACCTCCCTGCAGGAGGAAGGCCTTGCCCTCCGCCACGGCGGCCAGCTTGCTGCGGAGGTCGTCGCACTCGCCCGCGAACACGAGCGGCGGCAGCGTGCGCAACTGCCCCAGCACCACCTCGAGTTCCTCGGGGTCGTCATATGTCGGCTGCTGCACCTTCGGCAGGGCGTGCAGCGCGGACAACGACGGGATGGCTGACGACATGTGCGACAGGATAACCGGTCGGGGACGCCATCCCGCGCCGCCCGCGTGGGCGCGAACGGCTCAGTCGTCGAGGTCGGACAGGCCCTGCTCGATCGCGTAGCGCGTGAGCTCGACCCGGTTGTGCAGTTGCAGCTTGCGCAACACGTTCTGCACGTGGTTCTGCACGGTCCGGTGACTGACGTACAGCTCCTCGGCGATCTCGCGATAGGCCATGCCCTTCGCGACGCGCCGCAGCACATCGATCTCGCGGGCGGTGAGGGCCGGCCCGTCGTCCTGTTCGGGACGGGTGATCATGCGGCGGAACTCCCCGAGCACCATTCCGGCAAGCCCGGGGGTGAACACGGCGTCGCCCTCGGCGGTGCGGCGCACGCCGTACAGCAGTTCGGCCTTGGACGCCGACTTCACGAGGTAGCCGCGTGCCCCGGCCCGCATGGCCCGGAGCACGTCGTCGCGCTCCCCCGACGCGGACATGACCAGCACGTTGATGTCGGGGTAGTCGCGGGCGATGATCTCGGTGCAGGTGGCACCGTCGGGCTCGGGAATGTTGAGGTCCATGACCACGACGTCGGGAAGGGTGGCGGGCAACCGGCGCAGGCATTCCTCACCGGTGTGGGCGACCGCCACCACCTGGAACCCCTCCGCCTCGAGGTCGCGGGTGAGCGCGTCCAGCCAGATGGGGTGGTCGTCGACCAGCATGACGCGCCGGCGACTCGTGTCATCCATGGTCATCCTCGAACCCGTTCGATCCCCCGAGATCAGTCGCGTCGCCGTCAGGACGCCCGCAACAAGTGACCTTCATTGTGCCGCACTCCCGCCCGTTTGTGCCGCACTCCCGCCCGCCGCTGGACCCCGGTCACCCCCAGTGACCGACAGGGTGCTCACGTCGGGACCCGCAACTCCCATTCGACGCCGCGTCCGGTACGTGACGTCACTCGTGCGGAGCCCCCCACGGCCTCCAGCCGGCCGGTGACCGATCCGCTGATACCCATGTGGCCCGCCTCCCGGGCACGGACCACCTGCTCCTCGCTCATCCCGACGCCGTCGTCGCGGAACCACACGACGACCTCGTCACGGTCCTGTTCCACCAGCAGCCAGGCCCGGGCGTCGGGCCCCGCATGCTTGGCGACGTTGGTGATGAGTTCCTGCACGGCGAGGTCGAGTTCCCGCGCCCGCCGGGCGTCCATGACGATGTCCCCTGATGTCGTCGACACCGTCAGCCCGGCCCTCTGGTGCCGCTCGAGCATCGCCGTGATCTCGGTCGGCGAGGTGTGCGGCGCGCCGACGTCGACGGTGCGGTCCTGCAGGAGGCTGCGCAGGGCGGCCTCCTGAGTGCTGGCGAGCCGAGCGAGCCGGGCACCCTCGGGTCCGAGGTCGCGGCCCTCGCGCTCGACGAGCGCGAGAACCTGAAGGGTGCCGTCGTGGACGATCCTGCTGAGACGGTCCCGCTCGGCGAGCGCCGCGGCCCGCGCCCGCTGGATGTCGCGTTCGGTGATCGCCTTGCGCAGGCCGTCCATCATCATCCCGATGGTCCCCGACGCCACGGGCAGGGCGAGGTCCTCGGCGACCGACGGCAGGTACCAGGTGGGAGCCACGAGCAGCGCCGCGGCCCCGAGCGCGAGGCCCGAAACCAGTCCGGCACGAAAGCCCCGCGACACCGCGAGCGAGATCGCGCTCGCGAACATCCAATAGACCCCGGCCGTCAGATGGTCGCTGCGCAGCACCGGTCCGAGCACGTAGGGGGAACTGAGCACCACGGCCATCGCGATGGCCACGTCGATGCGGATTGCGAGCAGGCTGCGGTGGTCGGGACGCCGCTGAAGCTGGCCGACGATGATCGACCAGACGACGATCACCACCATGATCGCCACGAGCAGCCACGGATGGGCCGCCTGACGCCAGCGGAACGCGTTGATCAGCAGCGCGTGGGCGGCGAGCAGATACCTGATCCAGATGACCACCCAGTAGCCGGCATCGACGATCGAGGCCTGCGCGTCGGCCTCGTCGGACGGCCGGACCTCGCCGCGGGCCATCATCGGCCGTCTCAGCCCGCGTCCGGCACGGCGGGCACGATCGGTGGAGGGACGTCGACGCCCGCGCCGGGATGGTCGAGCACGCGGTCGGAGACGTCGACGCCCTGCAGGTCACCATGCTTGACCCGGGACCCGTAGACGTCGACGTACTCCTGCCCGGTGAGGTCCTGGATGGCGGCCATGATCCGGTCGGTCACGTAGCGCAGCGTCCGCTGGTCGATCGCGCCGCGGTAGTCGGCGAAGTCGAGGGGCCGGCCGAAGATGATGCCCGGACGCGACAGGGTCGGGATTCCCAGCGGGCCGCGAACGGTCTCGGTCCCCACCATGCCCACGGGGATCACGGGGGCCCCCGATGCCAGGGCCAGCCGGGCCACGCCCGTCTTGCCCTTGTACAGGCGCCCGTCGGGCGAGCGGGTGCCCTCCGGGAAGATACCCACCAGCGCACCGCCGGCGAGGGCGTCGAGCACGGGCTGCAGGCCCTTGGCGCTCGCGCTGCCGCCACCGCGGTCCATCGGCACCTGCCCGACGGCGGTGAGGAACCATGCCACGATCTTGGAAACCGGCCCGCGATCGCCCCGGAACAGTTCCGCCTTCGCGGCGAAGGTCATCCGCCGCGAGATCGAC
>DAIESZ010000043.1 GCA_027346035.1 Propionibacteriaceae bacterium | reverse complement strand
GGGTGAGGTTGCAGCCCAGGTCGTGGCCGGTCTTCCCCCGCCCGTGGTAGTCGGACGACCCGGTGCGGATCAGGCCCAGCCGCCCACCCATGGCGAACAGCAGCGAGCGGGTCTCGGGATCGTGGTCCTGGTGGTCGACCTCGATCCCCTCCAGCCCGTGGACCCGCACGAGCGACTCGAGGTACGGCGCGGTCATCACCTCGCGATTCCCGCGACCCCAGGGGTGGGCGATCACGGCGACACCGTGGGCCCGGTGGATGAGATCGATTCCCCGGCCCAGCGGCGTCGAGTAGCGCGGCACGAAACCCGGGCGCCCGTCGGCGAGATAGTCACGGAACGCCTCGGCACGGTCGGCGACGTAGCCCTTGTCGACGAGCACATCGGCGACGTGCGGGCGTCCGACCGACGGGGAGACGCCCGCCTTGGCCGGCACCTCCTCGACGCTGAGGTGCAGCCCGAGAGCGGCGAGCCGGTCCACCATCGCCTGCAGGCGTCCCGCGCGTCCCGCCCGGAGCCGGACCAGCTCGTCGAGCAGGGGGGACGCCGCCCGGTCGCAGCCGTATCCGAGGAGGTGCACCGGGCGTCCGTCGTGCTCGCAGGACATCTCGATGCCTCCGAGAACCTCGAGCCCGGCGCGCCGACCGGCCTCCTGCGCCTCCGGGATCCCGTCGAACGTGTCGTGGTCGGTGAGCGCGATGACATCGAGTCCGGCCGCGACGGCCGCGAGCACCAGGCCGGTCGGGGTGTCGGTGCCGTCGGACGTGGCCGAGTGGGTGTGCAGGTCGATGCGCATGGCACCATCCTGCCCCGGAGGCTCAGGCGAGCGTGTGCAGGGTCCGCACGGCCACCGACAGCGGCGCCAGCCCCTGCTCGTCGCCGGTCGAGGCGACCAGGGACGCGACCGTGCCGAACCGGGACGAGCCCGCCACCCAGTCGTCGACCCGGCTCGCCGGGTCGTCACCGGACGTGTGGGCGACGAGGGCGCCCGCGAGATCCTCGGTGATCGCGTACAGCTCGTCCTGCAGCGATGCGCGGGCCATGATCTCCCACTTCGAGCGACGCGGCAGCCGGTCGATGCGGGCCCGCAGATCGCGGAGCCCGAGCCGCTCGGTGAGCCCGAACCAGCATCCCGCGACGAGCCCGGCCCGGGTGCCGGTGCGCCCCGCGATGTCGATGATCGACAGCGTCTCGTGCAGCACCGGCGACAGCGCCACGAGCGAGGCCACGTCGTCGGGCACGCCGGCCTCGGTGAGCCGCTCCCGCGCCGCCAGGACCCCGTCGCGCGACCCGGCATCGAGCACGTCGGGCATCAACCCGGTGAGCTCGGGCTGCAGCGGGGCGTACCGGTCGATCGTCGCGCGGATGTCGAGGGGATTGCCGTCGCGCAGCAGGATCCGGCTGGCGTGGTCGACGAGATGGCGGGTGTCCGCCCTGATGCCGGTGCGCACGGACGCGGACACCGCCGCCCTCGTGGTCATCACCTCGATCCGCCCGGCCGAGAAGATGCTCCGCGCGGCGAGCTGGGCTCTGATCACCTGCGCCAGATCGGCGCCGGTGACCTCACTGCGGCGGTGGTAGGCGGTGATCCCCTGCGAGTGCACGTAGCGATTGACGGCCACCGTGGTGATGATCTCGCGGTGCAGGCGGTGGTTCGGCATCTGGTCGCGGTAGCGCTCCTGCAGCACCGAGGGGAAGTACCCGATCAGCCGGTCTGCCACGAACGGGTCCTCGGGAAGGTCGGAAGCGAGGATCTGGTTGCGCATCCAGATCTTGGTCCACGACAGCAACGTGGCGAGCTCGGGGTTGGTGAGCCCCTCGCCGGACGCGATCCGGCGCGCCATCTCGTCGCGACCGGGCATCTCGTCGAGCCGCCGGTCGAGATGGCCGGCCTCCTCCAGTCGCTCCATCCACATCTCGTGGACGCCGGCCGATGCCACCGCGCCCGCCACGGCGTCGCTCAGCGCGTCGTTCTGGTCGATGTTGTGCGCGAGCACGAGCCGGGCCACCTCGTCGGCCATCGTCGGCAGCAGCGCGTCCCGCTCGGACATGGTGAGTCGTCCGGCGGCCACCTCGGCGGCGAGCAGGATCTTGATGTTCACCTCGTGGTCGCTGGTGTCGACACCGGCGGAGTTGTCGATGAAGTCGGTGTTGATGCACCCGCCGCGGCGGGCATACTCGATGCGGCCGCGCTGGGTCCAGCCGAGATTGCCGCCCTCCCCCGCCACCCTCGCCCGCACCTCGGCGCCGTCGACCCGCACGGCGTCGTTCGTTCGGTCACCGGCGTCGGCGTGCGACTCGTCGCTGGCCTTGACGTAGGTGCCGATCCCGCCGTTCCAGAGCAGGTCGACAGGGGCCCGGAGGATGACGCTGACGAGTTGGGTCGGCGTCAACGCCGAGACGCCCGGACCGATCCCCAACGCGTCGCGCACGGCGTCGCTGATCGGGATCGACTTGGCGGTGCGCGGGTGGATGCCGCCCCCGGCCGAGATGAGTTCGGGGTTGTAGTCGCTCCACGAGGAGCGCGGGAGGTCGAACAGCCGGCGGCGTTCGGCGAAGGACACCTCGGGGTCGGGGTGGGGGTCGAGAAAGATGTGCAGGTGGTTGAACGCCGCCACCAGCCGGGTGTGGCGGGACAAGAGCATTCCGTTGCCGAACACGTCACCGGACATGTCGCCGATGCCGACGCAGGTGAAGTCGGTGGTCTGGCAGTCGACGCCGAGTTCCCGGAAGTGCCGCTTGACCGACTCCCACGCTCCGCGGGCGGTGATCCCCATGGCCTTGTGGTCGTAGCCCACCGAGCCGCCCGACGCGAACGCGTCCCCGAGCCAGAACCCGCGGTCGGAGGCGATCGTGTTCGCGATGTCGGAGAACGTGGCGGTCCCCTTGTCGGCGGCCACGACCAGGTACGGGTCGTCGCCGTCATGACGCACGACGCGCTCCGGCGGCACGACCACGCCCGAGGCGTCGATGCTGTCGGTGAGGCTGAGCAGCGAGGAGATGAAGCACGTGTAGGCGTCGATGCCGGCGGCCTGCCAGGCGGCCCGGTCTGCGGGGTCGGGCAGCCGGCGTGGCACGAACCCACCCTTGGCCCCCGACGGCACGATGACCGAATTCTTGACGGTCTGCGCCTTCGCCAGCCCGAGCACCTCGGTGCGGAAGTCTTCGGGCCGGTCCGACCATCGGACCCCACCGCGCGCCACGTCGGCGAAGCGCAGGTGGACGCCCTCCACGAGTGGCCCGTTGACGTAGATCTCGTGCACCGGACGCGGCGACGGGGCGATGTCGATGTCACCCGGGCGCAGCTTCAGCGCCAGGGCGGCGGTGTCGTGCTGGAACGGTGACGGAGCGCAGTACCAGTTGGTGCGGTCGGTGGCCGCGATCACCGACACGAACTGGCGCACGATCCGGTCGTGGTCGAGTGACTCCACCTGCTCGAGGGAGGCGATCAGCGCGTCGCGACGCTCGACCCACGTCTGGTTGCGGGCCTCGTGGGTGTGGAACAGGTCGGGGTCGAAGCGCACCTCGAACATCGCGACCAGGTCCACCGCGAGTTGCGGGTTGGCGAGCAGTGCGCGGGCGACGTAGCTGGCCGAGTAGGGGCTGCCCAACTGCTGGAGGTAGCCGGCGATGGCCCGCAGCAGGGCCACCTGGCGCCAGGTGAGATCCGTGGCGGTCACCAGGGCCGAGAAGTCGTCGGCGGGCACCCGTCCCTGGTAGGAGGCGACGAACGCGTCGGTGTAGCGGGCGTGGTCGGCGCGGGTGAGGGGGCGTCCGCGGTAGGGCACGCCCAGCCCGAAGTCGTAGACCATGGCCTCGGCGCCGCGCAACTCGAGCTCGTAGGGTCGCTCGTCGATCACCCGGAAGCCCAGGCTGGTGAGATGGGGCATCACTTCCGATAGGCGCATCGTGGCCCCCACCCGGAACATCTTCACCCGCAGGTCGCTGGGGTCGTCGGCGTCCCCGGGCACCCGCGTGCGGAACCTGATGTCACCGGCCCCGGTGACCTCGTTGAGCGCCATGAGGTCGGCGACCCCCTCTGCCGCCGGATAGTCGCCCCGGTAGCCCTCGGGGAACTCGATCCCCCGCCGCGCGGTGGACAGATCACCGACGAGCTCGACGAACTCGTCCTCCCACGACCTCATGGTGGCGGCCAGCTGCTGTTCGATCGCGCCGAGGTCGAGATGACCGAGCGGCTGTCCGTCGGGGAGGCGGACGGTGAAGTAGAGCCGGGCGAGCACCGATTCCGACACCCGCACCTGGTATTCGATCGACTCGCCCCCCACCGCGTGCATGAGAATAGCGGTCATCCGGTGCCGCACGTCGGTGTTGTACCGGTCGCGGGGGAAGTAGACGAGGAACGAGACGAAACGTCCCCAGCGGCCGGGCCGGGCGAACAACCTCAGCTGTCGCCGTTCCCTGAGGGTGCCCACCTGACGCATCACGGCCGACAGTTCCGACACCTGGGCGTGCAGGAGTTCCTCCCGCGGGTAGGTCTCGATGATGCTGCGCAGCTGGGCGGCGCTGTGGCTGCCCGGCAGGTGCCCACTGAGCCGGACGATCTCGGCGGCCTTGTCCCGCACCATCGGGATGCGCCATACCGACTCGGCGTGCACCGTCGAGCCGAACAGCCCGACGAAGCGCGATTCACCGATCAGGCGGCCCTGGGCGTCGAACCGGCGCACGCCGACGTAGTCGAGCCAGGACGGACGGTGCACGGTCGAACGGTCGGAGTCGTGGGTGACCACCAGCAACTGCGGGGGGCTCGCCAGGGGGACGGCATCGAAACGCCCAGGGGTGTCCCGGCGGATGCCCAGCCCGGTTCCGGGCACCGGCCGGTAGCCGCCATCGACAAAGCGGTGCTCGCACGAGCCCAGCAGGGTGAAGTTCCCGTCGGCCAGCCATGCGAGGAATTCGGCCGCGGCATCGCGCCCGCCGGCCGGGCACGACGACACGGCCACCTCATGCTGAGCCTCCCGCAGTCGTTCGAGCATGGCGGGAAAGTCATCGGTGGCCACCTGCACGTGGAAGAGCGCGTCGTCGATCGCGGCGTGCAGGGCGTCCGCCTCCACGTCGATGCTCTGACCCAATGGCGGGGTGACCTCGACGAAGATCCAGGATTCGGCGAGGGCGTCGGCCGACGCGGGTCCGGCCGTGAGGTCGTCGACCTCGACCAGGTGACCCTCGGCGTCCCGGCGGACGCTGAACTGGGGGTGCGACAACTCATGGATGTCCCACCCCCGGCCGGTGATCGTCATCGTCAGCGTGTCGACGAGAAAGGGACGGTCGTCGGTGACGACGAGCACGACGGTGCGGCCGTGGTCGTCCCAGCCGTCGCGATCCAGGTTCGGTGTGAACAGGTCGGTCGCCGTGGACCCCGGTTGCCGGGTGCGGCCGAGGTCGAGGTGGGCCCGGATGAGTTCGGCGATGATCAGGGGGTCGCCCTGGCTCACGTCGAAGGGGTCGACATCGGAAAGCCACAGGTCGATGAGCCGACGGCGACGCGGCGGCGTCCAGTCGTCGAGGGCGCTGCCGCTGGCGCCCGGCCCGGGGTGGGCCAGCAACTGGTCGATGCGTCCGATGACCGGTTCCAGCTCATCGCGAGTGGGACCGGCCGGCGTGGGGTCGGAGGGGGCGACGTCGTCCGGTCCGGACCGCCCCACCGTGGCATCACCGGCCTGCTCGTGTTCGGTAGCGCTGCCCACCGACTTCTCCATCGCTGACCCCATCGTCGTCGTGCGGCGTCCCGCGGAGCCCACGACCCGGGCACCCGGATCCGGGCGGGACCGGCCGGCGTCGTTGCCGGCCAGGGCCCACATTAGGCCTCCCACACCCGCTCATGCATCGCCGGGGCCGGTGTCGGTGCCGCCGTGTCGACGACGGCGCCCCCACCCGCCAGGAGGGTCGTCGCACGACGGCCACCGCGGCGACCGGCACAATGGCGGCATGCGGATCTCCTCACGTCAGGTCTACGACGCGGACCCCACCACCGTGGTGACGATGCTGTGCCAGAAGGCGTTCCTCGAGGAACTCGGCCGGCGCGCGGGTGCCACCGGCTGCGCTGTCGAGGTGGCCGGGTACACCACGCACGTGGCGATGCAGCTGCCTCCCCCCGAAGGGCTGGCCCGGTTCACCGGGTCGCGGCTGGCGATCCGGGAGACCGTCGGGTGGGGGGACCCGGCCCCGGATGGATCGCGCCAGGGCACCCTGCGGGTCGACGTCGAGGGAATGCCGGTCGACCTGGCCGGTACCGCGGTCGTGCGCCGCGAGGGGGCGACGACGATCGTCGAGTACGAGGGTGAGCTCATCGTGCGGATCCCCCTCGTCGGACGCCAGGTCGAGCAGCTCGCGGCCCCGGCGATCACCGACGCATTCGACGTGCAGCAGCAGTTGGGCACCGAATGGCTGGACGCCCTGGCCTGACACCGTCAGCCACCCGGGCACACCCGGCGTCAGTCCTCGGTGACGAAGACGCCGTCGCCGAGGTCGCCCAACGCCGCACGCGCATCCTCCACCGACGCCGGTGTCGCCACTACGTACTCGACGTCCTCGTCGTCGTCCTCCCCGGCGAACCGCTCGCGCACGACCGCCACCTCAAGGCCGGCCGAGAACAGCAGCCCGGCGGCCTCGTCGGCGCGCTCGGCATCCTCGAAGTGGATCCTGGTGACCATGGGTGACACCTCTCGATCGGTGGGGTTTCCGGCCGGCCGCCGCATCGGTGGGCGGGCCCGGGGATCAGGCGCGGTTGTCGTCGCGCAGCAGGTGCAGTTCGTCGGCCGCGTGCCACAACATCTCGTGCCCGGTGACCACGGCCTGCACCTCGGGCCTGTCCCACGCCTCGTCGATGCCCAACCCCGACGACACCCTCACGGCCTCGGCGACATCGGCCCCGGCTTCCGGGCCGTCGGCGAACCAGGCGATGACCGAGCCCAGTGGCAGTCCGTTGACCAGCACCGCGCCGTTGTCGAGCTCGACGTCGTCATCGGCGGCCGCGAGCACCCGCTCCTCGGGAACCTCCGCCACGACCACGAGCCGTTCGCCGAACCGGGCCAGCGACCAGACCGACGCGAGGACAAGGGCAGCGTATTCGGCCTCCTCATCCTTGTTCGGCTGGTAGCCGAGGGCGGCAAGCAGTGCTCCGGTCGCGGCGAACGCCCGGCGGGGCGGATCGAACGCGACAGCCTGGACGAGTGACGCCGCGTCGGCCCGGCTGACGGGCAGGAAGATCAGCTGTCGTTCCACGGTGGCCTCCCAGGGTCGCGGTGCCGGGTGCGGCACCCGCCGGGAACCAACGCTAGCGTGAGCCGCCGGGTGCCCCCGACACGGATGGTTATCCACAACGTCGCTGGCGCCCGACGCCCGGCCGCGTCGAGACTGGGCCCATGACTTCGACACCGGACATCGCCGTCCACGACCCCGTGCCCCGCCTCGCCACCGTCCAGGGCCTGCGGCTGCTGATCTGCCACCCAGAGCCTCCGGCCGGCCCCGATCGACCCTCGCAGCAGCAGACTCCCCTGCCGCTCGACGATGAGACCGTCCGGGACGATCCGCCGATCGACCTCGACCGGGCCGGGTCGTGGGTCGCCGGCCTCGGCCGCATGGTGCAGGAGGTGCTGATAGGCCGCAGGCCGGCTGCCCAACTGGCCGGTCCCCTCGACTCACGCTCGGTCGCCTACCTGGCCGCCTGGGCCAAGCGTGGCAGCCTGCGTCCCCGCGTGGTGGGTGCCACCCGCCTGCGGGTGACCAGCGCGTCACGGGTGGAGGGCTGGATCACCTTCCACGGCACCGATCGCGCCTTCGTCGTCGTGCTGTGCCTGCACCGCGGCCAGCACGGGTGGAACTGCCGCGACCTGCGCGTGGTCGCGCCGTCGGGCGGGGTGGCGGCCTGAACCGCCCACCGGTCAGGCCGCGCTGCCGTGGCAGTTCTTGAACTTCTTGCCCGAGCCGCAGGGGCACTTCTGGTTGCGTCCGACCCCTGAGAACGACGCCCTGGTGGCGGTGGCGACGCCCTCCTGCTCGCGGCGGGTTTCGGCCGCGCCCTGCTCGTCGGGAGCCGAGTAGGCGAGCCCCGTGGCGGTGTGCTCCTCGAGTCCCCTCGCGTGGATCGCCGGTCGCGCACCTGGCGCCGGCGCGGTGCCACCGGGCGCCGTCGCGGACGGGATCGGGCCGCGTCCCATCCCGGCGAGCAACTCGTCGATGTCGACCGGCGTGCCGTCTGCCGTCATGACCGGCGCCACCTGGGGGCCCACCTGAACCTCGAGGTTGAACAGGTATCCGACGACCTCCTCCATGAAGGCTTCCATCATCGCGTTGAACATCTGGCCGCCCTCGCGCTGGTACTCGACCAGCGGATCGCGTTGGGCCATGGCCCGCAGCCCGATGCCCTCGCGCAGGTAGTCCATCTCGTAGAGATGTTCACGCCACTTGCGGTCAAGCACGGTGAGCAGCACCTGCCGCTCGAGCTCACGCATGGTGTCCTCGCCGAGCTCGGCCTCCCGGCGGTCATAGGCGGCCTGGACGTCGGCGGTGAACGCCTCGACCAACTCCTCCTGGTCCTCAGCGGCCTCGTAATCCTCGATCTTCAGCCCCACCGGGTAAAGGGTGCGCATCTCGGTCCACAGGTTCGCGAGATCCCAGTCCTCGGAGAAGCCCTCGGTGTGCGAGCGGACGCCGGCCTCCACCACCCGGTTGACGGTGTCACGCAACTGCGACTCGACGTCGGCGCCCTCGAGCACCTTGCGGCGGTCGCCGTAGATCGCGTGCCGTTGCCGGTTCATGACATCGTCGTAGCGCAGAACGTCCTTGCGGACCTCGAAGTTCTGGCCCTCGAGCTGCTTCTGCGCCTCCTCGATCGAGCGGCTCACGAACCGGTTCTCGATCGGCACGTCGTCGTCGAGCTTCGACAGTGACATGGCGCGTTCGATCATCTCCGGCTTGAACAGCCGCAGCAGGTCGTCCTGCAGCGACAGGTAGAAGCGACTCTCACCCGGGTCGCCCTGGCGACCAGACCGGCCGCGCAGCTGGTTGTCGATGCGCCGCGACTCGTGGCGCTCCGATCCGATGACGTACAGGCCCCCGGCGCTCACCACCTCGTCGTGCTCGTCGGCGACCTGCGCCTCGAGGGCGGCGAGCGTCTCGGGCCACGCCGCCTCGTACTGCTCGGGACTTTCAACCGGGTCGAGGCCCTGCGAGCGCAGTTCGAGGTCGGCCAGGAACTCGGGGTTACCGCCCAGCATGATGTCGGTGCCACGGCCGGCCATGTTCGTGGCGACGGTGACCGCTCCCTTGCGTCCGGCCTGCGCCACGATCGCGGCCTCGCGCTCGTGCTGCTTCGCGTTGAGCACCTGGTGCGGGATTCCGGCCCGCTTGAGCCTGGTCGACAGCACCTCCGACTTGGCCACGGATGCGGTGCCGATGAGCATCGGCTGGCCCTTCGCGTGCCGTTCGACGACATCGGTGACGATCGCGTCGAACTTGGCATCCTCGGTGCGGTAGATGCGGTCGGGCTGGTCGATCCGGATCATCGGCATGTTCGTGCGGATCGGCAGCACGCCCAGGCCGTAGATCTTCTGGAACTCGCTCTCCTCGGTCTTGGCCGTACCGGTCATCCCGGAGAGTTTCTCGTACATGCGGAAGTAGTTCTGCAGGGTGATCGTCGCGAGCGTCTGATACTCGTCCTTGATCTCGACACCCTCCTTCGCCTCCAGCGCCTGGTGCAGGCCCTCGTTGTAGCGGCGTCCGACGAGGGTGCGGCCGGTGTGCTCGTCGACGATGAGCACCTCACCGTTGATGACCACGTAGTCGCGGTCGCGCTGGAACAGTTCCTTCGCCTTGATCGCGTTGTTGAGGTAGCTGATGAGCGGGGTGTTGGCGCTCTCGTAGAGGTTGTCGATGCCGAGGCGGTCCTCAACGGCCTCGATCCCCTCCCCGAGGATGGCGACGGTCTTCTTCTTCTCGTCGACCTCGTAGTGCACGTCGCGCTCCAACCGGCGCACGAGCCGGGCGAACTCGGGGTACCACTCATGGGTGTCCTCGGCCGGCCCGGAGATGATGAGCGGCGTGCGGGCCTCGTCGACGAGAATCGAGTCGACCTCGTCGACGATGGCGTAATAGTGGCCGCGCTGCACGGTGTCGTCGAGGGTCAGCGCCATGTTGTCGCGCAGGTAGTCGAAGCCGAACTCGTTGTTCGTGCCGTAGGTGATGTCGGCCTGGTACGCGCGGCGGCGGGCGGCGGGGTCCATGTTGGACAGCAGCGCCGAGACCTCCAGCCCGAGGAAGTGGTGGATCCGGCCCATCTGCTCGGACTGGTAGCGGGCCAGGTAATCGTTGACCGTGACCACGTGCACGCCGCGGCCGGTGAGCGCGTTGAGGTAGGACGGGAGGGTCGCCACCAGGGTCTTGCCCT
>DAIESZ010000362.1 GCA_027346035.1 Propionibacteriaceae bacterium | reverse complement strand
CGGTGGCCGTCACAGGTGGATGACGGGACAGGTGACGGTGCGGGTGATGCCGGGCACCTGCTGCACCTGCGCCACGACGAGCTGACCCAACTCGTCGACGGTGTCGGCCTCAGCGCGGACGATCACGTCGTACGGGCCGGTCACGCCCTCGGCCAGGATCACTCCCGGGATTTCGCGGATCGCGAGGGCGACCTCGGCGGAGCGTCCGACGTTGCTCTGCACCAGGATGTATGCCTGAACCATGGCGGGTCCTTCCATGAGCGGAACGGCGGCGGGCCGAGCCACCGGTACTCACGCTAGCGTGTTGGCTGGGCGGAACGGCAGGGTCGCTGCCGGGGCGGAGTGAGAGCGCCGGTCCGAACCCGCTGAAGGGGTGCGCATGAGTGGCGTCGAGGTGTCCGCCGTCGGTGAGTTCGGCCTGATCGCCGACATCACGAGGTCGCTGGTCATGCCCGAGTCCGTGTCGGTGGGGCCGGGCGACGACGCCGCCGTGTTCCGGGTCGACGGGTCGAGCGTCGTCAGCGTCGATGCCCTGGTCGAGGGGGTGCACTTCCGCCGCGACTGGAGCTCGGCCATCGACATCGGCCGCAAGACCGTCGCCGTGAGCGTGTCCGACCTGGAGGCGATGGGCGCCGACCCCGTCGCCCTGGTGATCGCGCTGAGCATCCCGCCGCAGCTGCCGGTGAGCTGGGTGCGCGATTTCGCCACCGGGGTGCGCTCGGAGGCCGAGGTCGCCGGCATCACGCTGGTGGGGGGCGACACCACCCGGTCCCGCGACATCACCATCGGGGCCACCGTCATCGGACAGCTGGCCGGACGCCGTCCCGTGACGCGGGCCGGGGCGCGCCCGGGCGATGTCGTCGCCTACACCGGTCGGATGGGCTGGGCCTCCGCCGGCCTGGCCGTCCTCGGCCGCGGGTTCCGCTCCCCCCGGGTCGCCGTCGACGCGCAGCGTTGTCCCCAGGTCCCCTACGGGCAGGGGGCGGCGGCGTCCCTCGCCGGAGCCACGGCGATGATCGACGTCTCCGACGGGCTGATCGCCGACCTCGGCCACATCTGCGCGGCGAGCGGGGTGCGAATCGACCTCGTGAGCGCCGAACTTCCCCTCGACGACGTGGTCCGCACGGTGGGGGCCGCCACCAACCGCGACCCGCTCGACTTCGTCCTCACCGGGGGAGAGGACCACGCGCTCGTCGCCTGCTTCCCCGTCGGGTCGATCGCCGCGGGCTGGCACGTCCTGGGCCGTGTTCACGCGGCACCCGAGGCCGGCGACACCGGGTCGGCGGTGACGGTTGACGGCGCGGCCTGGGCCACCCCGGGTGGGTGGGACCACTTCCGCTGAGCGGGCCTGCCCGGCGTGGATGCTTCGCTCCACCGGGGTCGATGGGTTAGCCTGCCAATCATGGGGACACGCGCGTCTTCCCCGGCGCGGTCCACGCAACGCACGTCGGCGACCACCCGCAGCAACGCCGCGGGCCGGTCGACGTCACGGACGGACCGTGGATCACGCAGCGGCGGAGGGAACCAGAGCACCACCGGGCGGTCGTCGGCCGCGGCACGCAGGAAGCCGCCGGAGCCACGACCGAACCCGGTGGTCGTGGCGTTCGCAGCTCTCTGGCGCGGGCTCGCGCGCCTGGTCGGCGGCATGGTGCGCAGCATCGGGCACGTCGACGACATCGACCCCGCCCTGCGCCGTGACGGCACCGGCCTCGTGTTCATCGGGGTGGCGATCATCGTGGCCGCCGAGTTCTGGTTCGGCCTGCCAGGCCAGGTCGGTGGGGCGATCCACGTGGGCGTCTCCACGATCTTCGGCATGGTGAGCTACGCGCTCCCCGTCGCCTGCCTCGCGATGGCGTGGCGCACGCTGCGTCATCCCGACAAGAACGGCCCTGCCGGACGCCAGGTCGTCGGGTGGATGGCCGCCCTGTTCGGTTTCCTCGGCCTGGTGAACCTCGCCCACGGCCTGCCCCGGCCGAACCACCCCGAGGCGATGCGAGCCGCCGGCGGCATCCTCGGATTCATCTCCTCGAGCATGCTGTCCGACCTGCTCACTCCGTGGGTGGCCGCCCCCCTGCTCACCCTGCTCACGATCTTCGGCGTCCTCGTGATCATCGGGAAACCGCTGCACGAGCTGGCGGCGAATGGGCGCGACGCCCGCGACCGCTTCACCGAGCGGCGGGCCGAACTGGCGGCGGCGCGGGCGGCGAAGCAGATCGAGTACGGCGTCGACAGGGCCTACGAGTCGGCGCTCGTGCGTGACGACGACCTTCCGGCAACCGATCGCGTGGGTATCGACGCCGACCAGGGGTCCCTCGACGCCGGGGCTGTGCCGGATCCCGCCCCCGCCCCCGAACCCGCCGAACCCTTCCTGCCCGTGCCTCCCGAGGCCGTGGTCGCGCACGCACTGGACGCACCGAAGCACACGTCGGCGCCGCCGCGGGCCGAGCAGCTCCAGCTGTCGGGAGAGGTGCAGTACTGCCTGCCCGATATGGGATTGCTCAAGCCGGGCAGCCAGCCGAAGGCGCGCACGGAGGTGTCCGACCAGATCGTCGGTCGGCTCACCGAGGTGCTGCGTCAGTTCGAGATCGATGCCCGGGTCACCGGATACACCCGCGGCCCGACCGTCACCCGGTACGAGGTCGAACTCGGCAACGGTGTCAAGCTCGAGAAGGTCACCGCCCTGTCGAAGAACATCGCCTACGCGGTGGCCTCACCCGATGTGCGGATCCTGTCGCCGATCCCCGGCAAGTCGGCCATCGGCATCGAGATCCCGAACCGCGACAAGGAGGTCGTCTCCCTCGGCGACGTGCTGCGCTCGGCGCGCGCCCGGGCCGACCACCATCCTCTGGTCGTGGGCCTCGGCAAGGACGTCGAGGGCGGCTTCGTCATCGCCAACGTCGCCAAGATGCCGCACCTGCTCGTCGCCGGGGCCACCGGCTCGGGCAAGTCGTCGTTCGTCAACAGCCTCATCACCTCGATCATGATGCGTTCCACGCCCGACGAGGTCCGCATGCTGCTCGTCGACCCGAAACGTGTCGAGCTGAACCACTACGAGGGCATTCCGCACCTCGTGACGCCGATCATCACCAACCCGAAGAAGGCCGCCGAGGCGCTCGGCTGGGTCGTGCGGGAGATGGACCAGCGTTACGACGACCTGGCGGCGTTCGGGTTCCGCCACGTCGACGACTTCAACAAGGCGGTCCGCGCGGGGCAGGTGCAGCTGCCTCCCGGATCGGAGCGGGTACTCGCGCCCTACCCCTACCTGGTCGTGGTCGTCGACGAGCTCGCCGACCTCATGATGGTCGCCCCGCGCGACGTCGAGGACTCGATCGTGCGGATCACCCAGCTGGCCCGCGCGGCCGGCATCCACCTGGTGCTCGCCACCCAGCGACCCTCCACCGACGTCGTCACCGGCCTGATCAAGGCCAACGTGCCCTCGCGGCTGGCGTTCGCCACCTCGTCGATGACCGACTCGCGGGTCATCCTCGACCAGCCGGGCGCGGAGAAGCTCGTCGGTCAGGGCGACGGCCTGTTCCTGCCGATGGGGGAGAGCAAGCCCGTCCGCGTCCAGGGCTCGTGGGTCACCGAGGCGGAGATCCGCGACGTCGTGCGCCAGGTGAGCCTGCAACTGCAGCCGCAGTATCGCGACGACGTCACCGCCCCGGCGGCCAGCGGAACGAAACCTGCCGAGGACATCGGCGACGACCTCGACCTCGTGCTGGAGGCCGCGCGGCTCGTGGTCGAGTTGCAGCTCGGTTCCACCTCGATGCTGCAGCGCAAGCTGCGGGTCGGTTTCGCGAAGGCGGGGCGGCTCATGGACATCCTCGAGACGCGCGGCGTCGTGGGGCCGTCGGAGGGATCGAAGCCGCGTGAGGTGCTCGCCAAGCCCGACGACCTCGACGGCGTGCTCGCCTCGCTCGCCGCGGGCTGATCTCAGCTGGACGAACCACCGACTGACACCGGCTTGCCCGGTGAACGGATCACCGAACGTCTCAGATTTTGGGTTGTTATCAAACAATCGATTGTGGGGTCACCCCTGCGGCGTTAGGGTCATTTAGGAACCAACCCTCCATGAGGAGGAACGATGACGTTTCTGGTCAACTCTCCCGCCGACTTCGCCGACGAGGCCCTCGCCGGCATGGTCGCGGCAAACCGGCGCTACCTGCGCCCCGTCCACGGCGGCGTCGTGCGGGCGACCAAGGTGCCCGACGGTGAGGTGGGCGTCGTCATCGGCGGTGGCAGCGGCCACTACCCGGCGTTCGCGGGCTGGGTCGGCCCGGGCCTCGCCCACGGCGCCGCCTGCGGCAACATCTTCGCCTCCCCCTCGGCCTCGCAGATCTCCTCGGTGCTCAGGGCCTCCGACCACGGCGCGGGCGTGTTCGTCAGCTTCGGCAACTACGCGGGCGACGTGCTGCACTTCGGTGAGGCCGCCGAGAAGCTTCGCGGCGAAGGTGTCGACGTCCGGATCGTCACGGTGAGCGACGACATCGCCTCGGCCCCGCCCGAGCAGGCACTCGAGCGGCGGGGCATCGCCGGTGACCTCGTGATCTTCAAGTGCGCCGCGGCCGCCGCGGCCGGGGGCGCCACCCTCGACGACGTCGAACGGGTCGCGCGGCGGGCCAACGACCGCACCCGGTCCTTCGGCATCGCGTTCTCCGGATGCACGCTCCCGGGTGCCGACCACCCGTTGTTCACCGTCCCCGAGGGGCAGATGAGCCTCGGTCTCGGGATCCACGGCGAACCCGGGATCGCCGAGCAGCCCATCGGCACGGCCGACGAGATCGCCGAACTGCTCGTCGAGAAGGTCCTCGCCGAGGACCCCGGCGACAGCAGGCGGATCCTGGCGATGCTCAACGGTCTCGGCACCGTCAAGTACGAGGAACTGTTCGTCACCTTCGCCCGGGTGGCCCGGCTGCTCGAAGAGCGCGGGTACGAGATCGTCGAGGGGGAGGTCGACGAACAGTGCACCAGCCTCGACATGGCGGGACTCTCGCTGACCGTGTGCTGGTTCGACGACGAGTTGGAGCGGCTCTGGCTCGCGCCGTGCGACACCCCGGCTTATCGCAAGGGCAACGTCCAGGCGCTGGAACTCGACGGCCGGACCCTCGACGTGGTTGAGGAGGACGTGATTCCCGACGCCGCCCCCGAGAACCGGGCGGCGGCTCGAGTCGTCGCGGAGGCGATCGCGGACGTGCACGCGATGCTGGTCGACAGCGAACGCTACCTCGGAGACATCGACGCGGTCGCCGGTGACGGTGACCACGGCATCGGGATGAGCCGGGGCGCCGCCGCGGCCGACGAGGTGGCTCAGCAGGCCGTCGCCCGGGGCGCCGGGACGA
>DAIESZ010000013.1 GCA_027346035.1 Propionibacteriaceae bacterium | reverse complement strand
ACGCCCATGCCGGCCACCACGAGGAAGCGTTCCTCCGCTTCCTCCCCGGTGTGGCTCGAGAATCGGACGATCCCCGTGTCGATCCGCCGGTCGATCCCCGCGGTGGCGACCCTCACCGCCCCCTTGAGGTCATCGAAGGGCACGTCGAGGTTGCGGGCGAGCAGGTTCCCGGTGCCGCCCGGCAGCAGGGCCAACGGCACATCACCGCCGGCCAGAACGGAGGCGACCGCCCGGACGGTGCCGTCGCCGCCGAACGAGGCGATGATCGTGGCCCCCTCGTCGAGCGCCTGCCGGGCCTGCCCGGCGCCCGGATCGTCCTCGGTGGTCTCGTACCAGGCGGGGGCGCCCCATCCGTCGTCGGCCAGGTAGCGCTCGACCTCGGACTTCACGTCGCCGAGATCCTCGAACTTGCTCGGATTGACGACGATCGCCAGGCGCGCCCGGTCGGATCGCGGCGCGGATTCGTTGACGTCCACACCGGAACCCTAGGGCACGGCGGCCGGCTCGCCCGGGGTTGGCGCCAACCGCCTCGCTGCACAACACCCGATCGGGCGTGCCGGCGTCCACGCTGGACGCCGGATCAGCCCGCCATCATCCACCCCAGCACCCGGTCGGCCTGGGTGGAGGTCCAGGCGTCCGAGCTGGGCGAGGCGAGGTTCTGGGCGCCGGTGTCGTTCAGGAACTTCTTGAGCGTGGTCGGCACGCTCGAGGGGGTCGGGTTCGCGGTCCCCTCGATGACGAACCGCACATGGCCGTCGGTGCCGAGGAAGAACAGGGCGTCGGAATGCTGGATGTCGTAGGTGAGGGGCTTGCCGGTGCGCCAGTTCTTCGGTGGCGGGCTTCCCTGGGGCACCTTCTTCGTGTAGACGCCGAGATCCTTCCAGATCGCCGCGACGTCCTGAGCGGACCCGGTCGCCACCATCCAGTTCGGCGGCACCGGGGAGAACAGGGCCCGGTAGGCGGCGATCTGCGGCACGGTGTCGCGGGCCGGGTCGACCGTGAGCGACAGGTACACCACCTGGTTCTGGTGACCCGCGGAGTTCTCGTCGTGGGCGGTCTGCACCAGGCTCGACGTGTCGAGCGGGCAGCTCTCCTGGCAGAGGGTCATCACGTCCGAGAGCACCACGATCTTGCCGGTGAGGCTGGCCAGGCTCACGTGCGCACCGGTCGAGGTGGTGAACGTGAGGTTGCGCAGCGCGGCCGGCAGGGCGAAGTCGGTCGGGGTCCCGACGCCCCGAGGTGGTGTCGGTGACGGTGTCGCCGCACCGGACGCCGACGGGGCCGAACAGCCCGCGACCGCCAGCATCGCCGCCGCCGCGACCGCGAGGATTGCGCGCACCCGCCCAGCCATGGAACTCCCGTCCGGCCCGGGAACGAGGTGGTCCGGGCCCGCGACCCATCCTGCCGCGACACCCAAAACCCTCCGCTGTGCGGACTCGCGCGCGGACATTGACCCTGGCGGAGGGTGGACGGCCCGGTCAGTTGTCGAGCGCCGAGGGATGCCCGATCAGGTCGAGGTCGTGCAGGAACGCGTCGGCCCACACGTGGATGTCGTTGTTGAGCACCTGACGGCGCAGCGTTCGCATCCGGCGGCGCTTCGCGGCCGGGGAGTCTCGGACGGCCTGCAGGATCATCTCCTTCATGCCGTTGATGTCGTAGGGGTTGACGATGTACGCCTGCTTGAGTTCCTCCGCGGCCCCGGCGAACTCGCTGAGCACGAGCGCCCCCGACCCGTCGGTCTTGCTCGCGACATACTCCTTGGCGACGAGGTTCATGCCGTCGCGCAGGGGGGTGACGATGAGAACGTCGGCCGCCCGGTACATGGCCGCGATCTCGTCCTTGGGAAAGTGCGTGTGCAGGTACGTGATCGGACTGCGGCCGATGGTTGACATCGACCCGTTGATCCGCCCGATGAGCAACTCGATGTCGTCACGCAGCCGCTGGTACTCCTCGACCCGCTCGCGGGACGGCGTCGCGATCTGCACGAACACGGTCTCCTCGGGGTCGAGACGCCCCTCGCTGAACAACTCCCCCACGGCCCGGATGCGTTGCCGCAGACCCTTCGTGTAGTCGAGCCTGTCGACCCCGAACAGGATCGTCTTCGCCCCCAGGTCGTGGCGGATCTCTCGGGCCCGGGCGACCACGCCGGGCGAGTCGGACAGTTGCGCGAACGCCTCGACGTCGATCGAGATGGGATAGGCCCGGGCGCGTCCGACACGCCCCCCGGGAGCGCTGAACCGGTCGCGCCGGGTCTCGTAGCGCAGCATCTGGCGCAGCAGCCGGACGAAGTTGTGCGCGTCCTTCGGCACCTGGAAGCCGACGAGATCGGCTCCGGCGATGCCTTCGAGGATCTGCCGGCGCCACGGCAACTGCTGGAACAGTTCGGTCGGGGGGAACGGGATGTGCAGGAAGAAGCCGATGCGCACATCGGGACGCAGCTCGCGCAGCATCCGGGGGACCAGCTGCAACTGGTAGTCCTGCACCCAGACGATCGCGCCCTCCCCGGCGACCGCGGCGACCCGATCCGCGAACCGCTGGTTGACTGCCCGGTAGGCGTCCCACCATTCCCGGTGGTATTCGGGGAACGCGACGGAATCGTGGTAGAGCGGCCAAAGGGTCGCGTTGGACATGCCCTCGTAATACTCGGTGACCTCCTCGCGCGACAACGGGACCGGCACCACCTGGATGCCGCCGGCCTCGAACGGCTCGAGGTCCTCCCCCGATACGCCGTGCCAGCCGATCCAGACGCCGCCCTTCTCGCGCAGCACCGGTTCGAGTGCGGTGACCAGGCCTCCGGGAGACATGCGCCATTCCTCGCCGTCGTGACCGGAGACTCGTTCCACCGGAAGCCGGTTGGCGACGACGACGAAGCGCGCCGTGGGGGTCGTGGGATTGTCGGGTGTTGCCTGTGCGGTGTCCGATTTAGACTCGGGATTGCTCGTCATGCTCCACCTCCGGTGGCAGAGTCTACCGGCGCGCGAGCGTCCCACTGACCCCACAGGAGCCCCACAGGTGCCGGCGAATCCGATTCCACAAGCACAGATGACCGCCGAGGGGCACGCCGCCTGGGACGCCATCGTGGCCGATCCCCGCCGCACCCTGGTGTGCAGCGACTTCGACGGCGTGCTGTCGCCCATCGTTCCCGACCCCGATTCCGCGTGGGCGTCCGGCCCCGCGGTCGACGCCCTCGCGCGACTCGGAGACCGGGTCGGCAAGGTCGCTGTCGTCACCGGCCGGGTGGCCCGTCGGGCCGTCACCCTGGGAGGCTTCGGCGGCCGCACCGGCCTGCGGACGATGTCGGTGCTCGGGCTGTACGGGCTGGAGCGATGGGACGCCGCCACGGGCGAGTTCGCCGAGCCCGAGGCTCCCCCCGGGGTCGACGGCGCGCGGGCGGAACTCCCCGGCCTGCTGGCCCGGCTCGATCTCGCGCACGCGCGGGTCGAGGACAAGCGCCTGTCGATCGGCATCCACACGCGCGAGCTCGACGACCCAGCGGGGGCCCTCGCGCGTCTGGAGCGGCCGCTCGCCGAACTGGCCGCGCGTCACGGGTTGCGCGTCGAGCCCGGACGCAGCGTCATCGAGCTCCGCGCACCCGGCCATGACAAGGGCGACGCCGTGAGGTCACTGGTCGCGGAGTACGACCCGGCGGTCGTCGTGTTCGTCGGCGACGACCTCGGCGATGTGGCCGCCTTCGAAGCGGTCCGCGACCTGAGGGCGTCCGGTCGGATCGAGGGCCTGCTGATCTGCTCGGGGTCCGACGAACAGGACGCCCTCGTCGCGCTGGCCGACGTGGTCGTCGACGGCCCCGACGGGGTCGCCGCACTGTTCGGCCGGCTCGCCGACGAGCTGGGGTCGGTGGCCTGAGGCGGCGGCCCGATCAGTCGGGGTCGGTGTACTTGGCGCGGGCCACGATGAGCGGGTCGGGGGCGCGCACCACCGAGGTGTCCTTGTCCTCGTAGTCGAACTGGTTGAGGAACGCCCGCAGCGCGTTGATCCGGCCCCGCTTCTTGTTGCTGCTCTTCACCGAGATCCACGGCGCGTACTTCTTGTCGGTGTGGGCGACCATCGCGTTCTTCGCCGCGGTGTAGTCCTTCCAC
>DAIESZ010000381.1 GCA_027346035.1 Propionibacteriaceae bacterium | reverse complement strand
ACGGCGCGATCGCCCAGTCGGCCGCGTTCCGGGGGGCGGATCCGGCCCGTGCGGAGCTCCTCGGACGCCGGCTGGCCGACCTGGCCGGTGTCGAGCCCACTCGGGCCGCCCACGCCACCGTCGACGACGACCTCCTCCTCGACCTGCAGGACCGTCTGGAGGCCCACCTCAGTACCATGCCGACCGGGCCCGACGAGCTCGTGGCCGAGCTCGCTGGCGAGGGGCTCGACGGGTTGCCGTTCACGCCCGTGGGCGACGGCGTCCTGCTGCCTCGCACCTTCGCCGAAGGGGCGGCGCTGATGGCCCACGTCCCACTGCTCACCGGGACCGTCGCCCACGAGTTCACCGCGGCCGGCCGGGCGCTGGCCCCGGCACTCGGCACCTCCGATCCGCGGGACGTCCTCGGCCGTCTGCTCGGCGACTTCGCCGGTGATTTCGCCGCCGCGCACCCCGAACTCACGCCCGTCGATCTCATCGGCCAGATCATCACCGACCGACGGTTCCGCATCCCCACGGTGCGGGCGGCCGAGTCCCGCCCCGCCCTCACCTGGCTGTACGACTTCCAGCGCCCCGGCCCGGGCGGCATGGCGCTGCACTGCACCGAACTGCCGTACGTGTTCGACCTCCTCCAGGCGGAGAAGGTCGAGTCGTCGTGCGGCCCGAATCCGTCCCCCTCGCTGGCGGCGGCGATGCACGGCGACTGGGTGCGCTTCATCACTACCGGTTCACCCGGGTGGCCGGCGGCGTCCGCGGGAGGCTGGCCCACCCGCGTCTACGGACGCGGTGACGCCGATGCCGTCGACGGACCGGGCTATGTCATCGAGCGGCGGCTCGCGGAGGTGCTGGCGGCCGGGGAGTGACCGTGACCGAACCCTTCGGTGCCCGGCCGGTTCGCGGCGAACCGTTGTGCTGATCCGCGCTGGGGCCCACACTGGGCCTATGGCGACGTGGGGCCATCACCGCGAATCCCCGAGCCTGCCCGACATCGAGTTCCCTGAGATCGACGGTGCCGATCGCTGGCAGGTCATCGCCCGCGCCCAGCTGGCCACCCTCCACCGGCGCGGCACGCCGCTGCGGCGCGTGCTGCCCTCCCCCGTCGCCCACGTCGGACGCCTGCTGTTCGCCGACGGCACGGTATTGCTCGGCCGCGCGCCGCACTCGGGCGACCTGGCCGTCCTCGCGGTGGCCGCGGCCCGCAACACGATCCACGAGACGCACCGTCCCGGAGCCGGCCTCGTCCTCGTCTTCCGGTGCGGTGTGCTGGGGACGGTCCGGGTGGCGATCGTCGGCGTCGATCAGCCCGACTGAGTTCCCCGCGTGGCCGGGCAATCCGCGCAGGCAGTGCCCCCCGGACGCCATGCCCGCCCCGGACGCCGGTGCCGCCCCGGACGACCCCCTGACCCTCGGGTCACGTTGGGCGGCTGGCGATTTCGACGATGTGGCTGGCGATCTCTGCCGAGCTGCTGGCGATCTCTGCCGATTGGGTGTAATTTTCGCCAGCCGCAGCAGAGATCGCCAGCAGCTCAAACCCAACCCGTCGAGATCGCCAGCCGCTCAAACCCGCCGTGTCGCGATCGGCGACATCGAGGCGCCACTGATCTATTGACGATCGGTTCGTCAACAGCCGATCGTCAATAGACGATCGGCTCGCTCCTGCCGGTGCTGAGGCTGCGGGTGGCGGCCTCGGCGATCGCCTGGGCCTTGAGCCCGTCCGTGAGATCCGGCTCGATCGGGGCGTCGTCCTCGAGCAACCCGACGAAGTGTTCCAGCGCGAGCGCATAGGTCGGCTGCATCCGGTCGAACCAGCCGGCCGGCATCTGCGAGTCCGTCACGCTCCCGGCCTGGTAATGCGACACCTGGCGGACGCGGTGCCGCTTGGATTCGACCAGGCCGGTCGAACCGAGCACCTCGATCCGTTCGTCGTAGCCGTACCCGGTGCGACGGTTGTTGTCGATCTGCACGAGGGCGCCGTCCGGCAGCTTGAGCACGCACACCGACGTGTCGACGTCGCCGTAGTCGGCGAGCCGGGGCTCGGCCAGCGCGGAGCCGGCCGCGAACACCTCGACAGGGTCCGCGCCGGCGATCCAGCGGGCCAGGTCGAAGAAGTGCACGGTCTGGTCGCGCATCTGGCCACCGGATACCGCGACGTACTCCAGCGGCGGGACGACCGGACCGCGCGAGGTTAGCTGCACGAGTTCAACGGCTCCGACCCCGCCCTCGTCGACGATCCGCTTGAGTTCGGCGTGGTCGGGATCGAAGCGGCGGTTGAAGTTCACCATGACCCTGGCTCGGTGTTCCTGTGCGTAGGCCACGGTCTCCCGGGCCCTGTCGAGCGAGAGGTCGATCGGCTTCTCACACAGCGCGGCGACCCCGGCGTCCACGGCCGCCCGGAGGCTGGCCGCGTGGGTGTCGGTCGACGAGGCGATGAACACCGCGTCGACGTCGGTGAGGGCCTCCTCGACCGACGATACGGCGGTGGCGCCGAACTGGTCGGCGAGCGCCCGGCCGCGGTCGGCGACGACGTCAAAGACCTTGTCGAAGCTCACCCGGGGGTTTGCGGCGAGATTGCGGGCGTGGACCGATCCGATGAATCCGGCACCGAGAAGTGCGAACCGCTGCATGACTGGTTTCCTTTCAGGCCCTCAGGGCTGCGACCGGGCCAGGAGGGCGGCGACTCGCGCGACCGCCCCGATCCCCGCCAGCGGTCGCCGTCGCGGTGCCCGCCCCATCGGCGTTGGACCGGTCCACAGTATGTCCAGACATGGCGTACCCGCAAGACCTCGTCCGGTCCGGGCCAGGCGCCGGACGCACCTCAGTCCGGAGGGTTCGCAGTGGACCCTCGTACCTCGAGTCGTGTCGCCACCATGTGCAGTCGCCCCGCGATCGTGGGGTCCGCCAGGCGCTCGATGAGGTACCTGCCCGATTGGACGCCGATCCCGAAGCCGGCGTTGTCGACCGAGGTCAGCGAGATGCGCCGGATTCCGGCCAGATGGGTGTTGTCGTACCCCACGAGCGACAGATCCTCGGGCACCCGGAGCCCGAGGTCGTCGGCCGCCGACATCGCCCCGATCGCGGCGACGTCGTTGTACGCGAGGATCGCAGTGGGTCGGATCACGCGGGACAGGAGCCGGCGGGAGGCCGCATAGCCGCTCTCCTCACTCTGGCC
>DAIESZ010000376.1 GCA_027346035.1 Propionibacteriaceae bacterium | reverse complement strand
GGCCGGTCAGCGAACTCATCGTCACTCTCGGCGGAACAGGCGGAACGCCGGTCAGCGGCGTGACACGGATTGTCTGGCTCACCTCGTCGAGATCCACCTGGATGTCGCAGTACAACGGGACGTGATACACGCCCGCTTCGGCGGCACTGAAGAGAATGCGGTACTTGTCCCGTTCATGAGTCGTGACCAGCGACAGGTGCGGCAGGTCATCGAGGGTTCGTGCAACGTCGCGGAAGTATGCGGTCGTCATGGTCTTGGACAACAGACGCGGCGAGCGGCGTCGGAGACGGCGGACGTCTCAGGACCAGGATGAGGCTGCGGGGCCACGGCTTTGACGTTACCGCGATCGCCAAGTTCGCCCCCCGACGAGGCCAAAGGACTCCCGACGAGTGGCCCCGGGCAGTGCCAGGGTGGGATCGAGGGGTCATCACCAAGGGGGCCGTCATGGGCCAGCTCAGCGTCGGGGTGCTCGGAACGTCGAGCAAGGAGAACGAGCATCGGCTTCCCATCCACCCGCGGCATCTCGACCGCATCGACGCCGACCTGCGTGAGCGGATCTTCCTCGAACACGGCTACGGCGACCGCTACGGGGTGTTCGAGGAGCATCTCGCGCCGCAGGTCGCCGGGATGCGGACCCGCGAGGAGATCATCGCCACTGCCGATGTGGTGCTGCTGCCCAAGCCGACGCTGGCCGACCTGGAGAGCTTGCGGGACGGGCAGGTGCTGTGGGGGTGGCCGCACTGCGTCCAGGACCCCGAGCTGACCCAGCTGGCCATTGACAAGCGGCTCACCCTGATTGCCTGGGAGGCGATGAACCACTGGACGCCGGACGGCGTCTTCGTCGTGCACGTCTTCCACATGAACAACGAGCTCGCCGGGTACAGCTCGGTGCTGCACGCCATGACACTGCTCGGTTCCACCGGCCACTACGGACGCCGGCTCTCCGCGGTGGTGATCGGTTTCGGCAACACCGCGCGCGGCGCCATCACCGCGCTGCAGGCGATGGGCGTCCACGACGTCACCGTGCTCACCATGCGGGACGTGACGGCGGTGGCCTCACCCATCCCGTCGGTCGTCCTGGGCCACCTGGATCGGGTCGCGGCGAACTCCAGCCGCACCCTCGTGCTGAAGAGCACCGGCCCGGAGCCGACCGCACAGTTCCTCGCCGAGCACGACATCGTCGTGAACTGCGTCCTGCAGGACACCGACCACCCGCTGATCTTCGTGACCGACGACGAGCTCGCGCTGTTCGCACCGGGCAGCCTCCTCGTCGACGTGTCCTGCGACACCGGCATGGGCTTCGAGTGCGCCCGGCCCACCAGCTTCGAGCAGCCGATGCTCACAGCCGGCGACGGCATCCTGTACTACGGCGTCGACCACAGCCCCGCCTACCTGTGGAACTCCGCGACCTGGGGCATCAGCGAGGCACTCATCCCCTACCTGCGCACAGTGATGGACGGTCCTGCCTCCTGGGACCAGGACCCCACGATCCGGCTGGCCATCGAGATCCGCGACGGCGTCATCCAGAACCCGAAGATCCTCTCCTTCCAGGGCCGCGCCGCCGATCACCCGCACCCCTGGCTGTAGCCATACCGGGACCCTCCGCGTCACCTAGCCGCCGGACGCGGCCTGGTCAGCGGTCCAGGTAGAACGTGGACCGGGCTGCGGTGATCTCCGCACAGAGCGTGCGGCCGTGAGTGCGCTGTTCGGCGGGCCGGGAGAGGAACAGCAGGGCGCCATCGCGGGCGATGACGGCGTCCGCGTGCTCCGGAGCAGCCGCAAGGCCCATCGAGAGACTGTCTGTGGTGCGGTTCAGGACGATGCGCAGGCCGCCGCCTGCCGGAAGTGAGTCGCGCCGGGCCAGCGTGCGGACGAGGTCCGCCGCGTCCTGGGTCATGGCGAGCACTGAGATCCTTCCGGTTGGCCCGGTAGGGACCGTTGTCCGCGGACGCCACCCGGCCCGAGGCGCAACTCGACGATGGAGGCGAACAGCCGCTCGTAGTCGTCGACCATCCGATCGGCGGAGAAGCGGCCGAGCATGTCGGTACGGCACTTCGCCCGGTCGATGCGACCGACCGCGTGCACCGCGTCGACGGCCGCCTCGGTGTCGTTGACGAGGAATCCGGTGACGCCGGGGCGCACGATCTCGGGCATCGAGCCTCGGGGTCGTGCGATCACGGGGGTGCCGGTGGCGAGCGACTCGACCACGGCGAGGCCGAACGGTTCGTCGAAGTTGATGAGGTGCAGCAGGGCTCGTGCATTTCCGAGAAGCCGATCGCGCTCCTGCGGGCCCACGGGTCCGACGTAGGACACGGTGACCCCGTCGATGTGGGGGGCCACGTACCGGCGGTAGTAGTCCGCGTCCTGGATGACGCCGGCGATCACCAGGGGCAGACCGGCGCGGCGTGCGACCTCGATGGCCTCCCGCGTGCCCTTGTCCGGGTGGATGCGGCCGAGGAAGAGCAGATAGCCGCCGTCGCCGACGCCGAGCGTGAACTGCTGGACGTCGATGCCATGGTGGATGGTGGCGGCGTACGAGAGGTCGGGATGCCGATCCGCGTCGCTGATCGAGACGTAGTGCGCGATGTCGTCGTAGGCCCGGAACACGGGAACGATGCGCTCGGAGGAGAACCCGTGGATGGTCGTCACCATCGGGGTCGGGGTCAGACGGCTGAACGCGAGGGGCAGGAAGTCGAACTGGTTGCTGATCACGTCGAACTCGCCGGCCCGTTCGAACACCGCCGCGATGTGCAGCGCCTCGAACACCTTGGCGTCAACCGAGGAGTCCTCCTCGTACCCGGCCGGCGCCTTGGCGTGCAGTCGCGCGGATGTCAGCGAGTCGGCCGTCGCGAACAGGGTGACGTCGTGCCCGCGGGCCACGAGCCCTTCAGCCAGGGTCGAGGCCACCTGTTCCCACGGGCCGTAGGAGCGCGGCGGCACGCTGTGGGCGATCGAGGCGAGCACGGCAATCCTGACGGTGTCCTCCAAAGGGCGATTCCCTCGAAACTACAAGGGATTTTGGGCCGGCGGGGACCTGGTACCCTGGGCAGGTCAGACAGGTCCGGACTCTGCTCCGGTGGTCGGCCGCGGCCAGCGTGGTCGGGCGCCTCGGGATGACGACCTCTCCCATCCGGGTACGGCAGCACTCCGCTGCAGCGCATGTCGTGGAAAGCAGGCCCTCGTGGGCGTCCGATTCGGTGTCCTCTCGACCTACCCCTCCACCCAGTGCGGGATCGCCACCTTCGCCCAGGCCCTTGTGAAACACCTCCAGCGGTCCGGGGTCCACGTCGGAGTCGTCCGGATCGTGGATGAACCTGAGGAGCAGACCCTCCCTGTCGTCCACCAGTGGGTGACGGGTCGTCGTCGCGCGACCGAGGACGCCGCTCGGGTGCTGGACGGATACGACGTCGCGCTGGTCCAGCACGAGTACGGCATCTTCGGTGGGGAGGACGGGCGCGAGGTGCTGGACGTCGTGTCCCGGCTCGACGTGCCGGTGATCTCGGTGCTGCACACCGTCCTGACCAGCCCGACCCGACACCAGCACCAGGTGCTGGCCCAGCTGTGCGACGCGTCCTCGGCGCTGGTCACCATGACCGACACGGCCCGTCAACGGCTGATCGCCGGCTGGGACGTCCACCCGTCCCGGGTCTCCGTCATCACCCACGGCGCCGAGCCGAACCTGGCGGACGCACGAGACACGGCGCCGACCCTGGCGTCCCCGCCGACCATCCTCACCTGGGGCCTGCTCGGCGAGGGCAAGGGCATCGAGTGGGCTTTGCGCGCGTTGGCCCAGCTGACCGACGTCACCCCCTCCCCGACCTACCGCATCGTGGGACAGACCCACCCTCGCGTCCTCGAGCGCGACGGGGAGGCCTACCGCGAACGGCTGATCGCCCTCACCGAGGAGCTCGGGCTCTCGTCGACGGTGCATTTCGACGGCCACTACCTGCCCGGCCCTGCGCTGCGGAGCATCGTGCGTGACGCCGACGTGGTCCTGCTGCCCTACGACTCCCGCGACCAGGTCACCTCCGGCGTGCTCACCGAAGCGGTGGCGGCCGGCAAGCCCGTGGTGTCCACCTCCTTCCCGCACGCCGTCGAGCTGCTCTCCGGCGGTGCTGGGCTGCTCGTGCCGCAGCGCGACCCCGGGGCGCTCGCCCAGGCACTGCGTCGGGTCCTCACCGAGGCCGGCCTCGCCGACCAGCTGGCGACCACCTCGCGCGGCCTCGCAGCATCACTGCTCTGGCCCGCTGTCGCAGCCAGCTACATCGACCTCGGACGGTCCTTGGTCGCCGCTCGGGCTCGGTCGGTCGCCTGATGTCGGAAGACCTCAAGTTCGACCATCTCCTGCGACTCACGACTCCGCTCGGGCTCTTCGAGCACGCGCTCGGCACCACCCCGAGGATCGAGCACGGCTTCTGTGTGGACGACGTCGCACGCGCACTGGTCGTCACCTCGCGGGAGCCCGCCCCTTCGGCGGAGGTCGGCCGCCTCAGCGGCACCTACCTCGCGTTCCTGCTCGCGGCACAGCATGACGACGGGCTCATGCACAACAGGCGCGACTCCGATGGGGCGTGGAGCGACACCGCGACGACCGACGACCACTGGGGCCGTGCGCTGTGGGCGTTGGGCACCGCGGCCGCCCACCTGGCCGACCCGGTCCTGACCGCGTGGTCCCGCCGCGGCGCGGCGACGGCGATGCGGGCCCGATCGAGCTGGCCACGCGCGATGGCCTACGCCGCTGTCGGGGCCGGGCAGCTGCTGCACGTGAACCCAGACGACCGGGCTGCGATCCAGCTGCTCGCCGACGCCCGCCGGGTCCTGGGGCGCGCGCGCTCCGAGACCTCGTGGCCGTGGCCCGAACTCAGGCTCACCTACGCGAACGCCGTGCTGCCCGAGGCCATGATTGTTATCGGTGAGCACCTCGACGACGCCGTGCTGCTGGGGGACGGACTCGACCTGCTGGATTGGCTGGTGGATGAGCAGACCGTCGGCGGGCAGCTGTCGCTGGTCCCCTCCGGTGGCCGATCCCGCGCGGACTCCGGACCGGGCTACGCCCAGCAGCCGATTGAGGCCGCCGTGCTCGCGGAGGCCTGTCGGACCGCGTACGACGCCACCGGTGACGACCGCTGGACGACGGTGATCGCGCAGAGCGTGGCGTGGTTCGAGGGCGCCAACGACGGCGCGGTCGTCATGCGTGACGCGTCGACGGGTGGCGGCTATGACGGGCTGGAGGCGCACGGAGCGAGCCAGAACCAGGGCGCCGAGTCGACCCTCGCCTGGCTGTCGACCCTGCAGGTCGCCCGGATCCCGCGCGTCGCGGCTGCCCGGTGACCGACGCCGGCACCGGCGAACCGTCGTGGGTGCGCCGCACCGATCACGTGATGCGCCCGGACCCCGCACGGGTCGTCAGCACGATCTTCCTCCCCGGGCAGGAGATGGCGGCCTCGGGGGAGTCACGGTCAAGCGCCGTGCTCGAACGCGTACTCGCCCTGTCGGAGTCCGACGTCGAGGAGAGTCTCGCCGCCGCGTTGGAGTCCTTCGGCCACCGCCACCGTGACCTGCCCGCCGCCTGGACGAGGAACGCGCGGTTGCTTGAGCACCGACTGGTCGGCGCCGGTCCCCTCTCGGCCGCTCGGCTGCAGCTGATCGGTGCCTACTTCACCCAGGAGTACGCCGTCGAGGGCGCCGCCCTGTTCAACCCCTCCATGGTCGAGCACCCCGACCAGAGCGGACTCGAGCCCGGCTCGACCCGCTTCCTCATGACCGTGCGGGCCGTCGGCGAAGGGCAC
>DAIESZ010000375.1 GCA_027346035.1 Propionibacteriaceae bacterium | reverse complement strand
TCGCCCGTGACCTCGAGCCCGGGGATGCCCCCGGGCTCCTCCTCGGGACCCGGGAACTGCGGCTCGAGGGTCGACAGATCCTCGGGCAGATGTGCGCCACCGCGCAGCCCGTGGCGGTCCTTGCGACGGTCGCCGGCCTTGCGCAACTGCGTCTTCAGCTTCTCGAACGCCCGATCGAACGCCGCTGCCTTGTCGTCGGCGCTGGCTTCGGCGCGGATCACGGGACCCTTGCTCCGGAGCGTGATCTCGGCCTCGATGGCCTGGTCGGGACTGCCCTTGACGTCGGTGGCGGTGAACTCCACCTCGGCCCTGATGGCCCGGTCCCGGAGGCGTTCGGCACTGTGCAGTCTGGTTTCCACATGCTCGCGGAGCACTTCGCTCACGCTGCAGTGACGACCAGTGACGGTGACGTCCATGCGTTCCTCCTCGCGGCTGAAAACGAAACGGCCGGCCTCAGCGACGACCCGGGAACGAGCCAGCGACGCTGACCGCGATGACCCCGGGCCTGCCCCGTTCCCAGAGGGATCGGGGCCGCTTCGGTCGTGCCATGACCCCACGCTACCTGGGTTTTCGGTCGGCGACGAGGGAATGACGGAGAAATAGCCGGAGTTCGGGACAGGACCCTCACTAGGCCGGACGCTCACCGGTCGGACGGAGCTCGGCGTCCGGCCGGCTGAGGGCGGTGTGCGCCAGCGCGACGACCAGAAGCGGTCGCCCTCCGGCCGCCGCGACCGCGCGACAGGCCTCGCGCAGGGTCGCCCCGGTGGTGACGATGTCGTCGATGATGACGACCGGTGCGTTGGGTGGCGCACCCCGCCACCGCATCGAGCCGCTCTGATTGCCGAGGCGTTCATCCCGGCCGAGGCCCGCCTGGTCCCGCACGCGCCGCACCCGCACCAGGCCGTGCCGGACCCGCACCCGCACGCCACGGCCCCTCAGCGTCAGGGCAACGACGCGACTCAGCTCACCCACATGGTCGTAGCCCCGCCGGCGCACCGCGGCGGGACTGGAGGGCACGGGCACGAGCAGCACGCGCCCGCCGGTCGGCAGGTGCCGGGACGCCTGCCGGGCGGCCAGCACCCCCAACGGACGGGCGAGCGAGCGCACGCCGCGGTCCTTCGACGCGATGATGACCTGACGCAGCGTGCCTCGGTAGGGGCCGCAGGCCACGACCGGCGGCACCCCCACCCGGGTGGTCAGCAATCCGGGCAGGCCCTCCAGATGGTCGGCGCACACCTCGCACAGCACGGAGCCCGGTGTCCCGCAGCCTGCGCAGGTCGCGCCGAGGACGAGATCGTCGAGCGCCCTGCGCATCCGCCGGGCCGCGCCGAGGATCAACCGACCCAGGGACCGGCCGGCGCGCAGAAGGGGCCGTGCTGCACGTTCGGTCGTCATGCCCGGATTGTCCCGATGCCCGGCCCCCCGCGGGCAGCCGGCCGGCCCGCCTGTGCACAACCCGCCAGATCGCGCGCACCTGTGCAGCCGGGGTGAGGGTCAGTCGGACAGCGCCGCCAACCCGATCCCCGAGGCCACGGTTCGCCACCGCCAGGCGTCCTGGATCTCTTGAACCTGGCCGGCACTGGTGACGATCATCACGGTCGGCGAGTCGAGGCGCGCGTGGACCACCAGCCGCAACGGCTCGGCATTGTCGGCAGGTCCGAGGGCGGTGATCGTGGCCGCGTCGTCGGACACGCCGTAGGCCCCGGTGCGCGGGCTGCTCGTCGCTCCCGCCAGCACGACCAGCTGGGAGGGCGTACTCCAGGCGACATCGGTGATCAGGGCCATGGCCCCGGTCTGGCTCGCCGACATGCGGGTCTCGTACCACCCGTGGGTCGTCGGGTGTGCCCCCGAGGTGAGGCTCACCAGTCCCATCCGCGACGTGCCGTCGGAGGATCCGACGACCAGGGCCACCCGGGTCTGGTCGGGCGACACGGCGTAGGCCGTCACCGGGCCGTGCGGCTGGGAGGTCAGGGGGATGACGCCCACCGACCCGTCTGACGCGATCCGCACGAGGCGCGGCACCCCGTGCGCGACGTCGGTGCACCAGATGGTTCCATCGGCCGTCACCTGCGGACGCCCGAGCGATGCGCCGTGGTAGACGGCGGTCGTCTTGTCGGGTGTGCCCCGCCACACGGTGCCGCCCTCGGTCCAGGCGAGCAGATCGCCGCTGCGTCCCGCGGCGAGCGCCGTGATCCGGCCGGCATCGACCTTGGCGAGTCCGCCCTTGAACGCGGTGAACGTGCCCGACGTGGGGTCCAACTGGCCGAGATGCCGGTCTCGGGACACCACGAGCACCGATGGGGTGTCGTCGACCGGGGGGGCGGGAAGGTAGCCGCTCATGGCCATCACCCCGTGCGGGGCGAGCGACGGTACGTCGAGCGGCTGTCCGCGCGCCGCCAGCTGCACCGACTGAACGGCGGAGAACTGCTTGAGGGTCCACGCGAGTTGCGCGGCGAGCAACTTGCGTTGGTTGTCAGGGAGTGAGGACGCGCTCAGATCGAGGTTCACCTCGGCGACGCCGGAGATGTCGACCGTGACCGCGCCGCCCGCGAGCCGCGTCCCTGCCGGGGCCGCGCTCGACACGGCCGGGCCCAGCCACGACGACGGGCCCCGCAGCAGCGCCGTGATCGCCTCGGTCGGGGAGAAATCGCTCGCGGGGACCCGCAACGTCTCGGGGACGACGTGCGCCCCGTCGGCCGTGAGGAAGTACCGCTCCATCGGGACGTAGTACGACGCGAACGTGGTGGTGGTGATCACCAGTCCCTGAGGTGGGCTGGAGATGCGCCACCGGCCGCCGACCTTGGTCAGCGCGAAATCGTGGCGGAACTCGCCGGTGACCGACTGGTATTGGCCGACGCCCGACAACTGGCCGACGATCGGCGCGTCGAGCACCTCGGAGGTGGCCGTCGCGATGAGCCGTTGTCCCGTGGAGTCGATGATGGTCGTGCCGTTCGAGGGGTCCCACTGCCTGCGCGCCGCGTCGGTGAGGTAGAGCTTGGCGACCGAGAAGCCTGGCTGGAGGCTCGCCATCGCACTGAGGAAGCCGGCGACGACGCGCTCGGGGGTGGCGTCCGGGCGGGGAGCTTCGGGATCGATCCGCACGCCGTTGTCCTGGGTCTGGGGCACGTTGGGGCTCACCTGCTCGACCGGACCGCTCGAGGGAACGCTCGCGCAGCCGCCCATCACCAGGACCGCGGCGACGGCCACGACCAGCCAGTGCGGCGCGACGAACCGTCGGTGCGTCATGGCTTCTCCCGTCGAACGGCGCCGGAGGAACCTCCGGTGATGAGGTCGAGGGGTGCCAGGGGCAGCGGCGATCCGGTGAGGATCTCGCCGTGCCGCCGGGGAAGGGTCAGCCGGAACTGTGCACCCTGTTGCGGCCGTCCCCAGGCCGACAGCCACCCGCCGTGCAGCTGGGCGTCCTCCAGGGCGATGGCGAGACCGAGGCCGGTGCCGCCGACCGTGCGGGTCCTGCTCGGATCCGCTCGCCAGAACCGGTGGAAGACCTGGGTGTTCTGACTGGGCAGGAACCCGACCCCGTGGTCGCGTACGGTCACGGCGACGGCCTGGTCGTTGCCCGCCACCGTGATGACGATCGGCCGCCGCTCGCCGTGCTCGATCGCGTTGGTGATGAGATTGCGCATGATCCGGCGCACCCTCCGGGCGTCGATCTCCGCCCCGGTGTCGCCGCGGGAGGTGACGATGAGCCGGGTGCCCTGCCGGTCGGCGAATGCCCGTTGAGCATCGACCTCGGCCCTGACGACGTTGGCGAGGTCGGTGTCGTCGAGGGTGAGCACCGCCGCCCCCGCATCGAAGCGCGAGATTTCGAGCAGGTCACCGAGGAGTCCCTCGAAACGTTCCAGTTCGGCATGCATCAGCTCCGCGGAGCGTGCCGCGCTCACGTCGAATTCGTCTCGCTGGTCGTACAGCAAGTCGGTGGCCATCTTCACGGTGGTCAACGGGGTGCGCAGCTCGTGCGACACGTCGGAGACGAACTGCTGCTGCACCCGCGACAGTTCCTCCAACTGTCCGATCTGACGCTGGATCTCCGAGGCCATGTTGTTCATCGACGTCGCCAGGCTGGCGAGTTCGGTGGTTCCCCGCACGTCCATCCGTTCGTTGAGATGCCCCGACGCCAGACGCTCCGCGGCCAGGCTGGCCCGGCGGACGGGCTGCACCACCTGCCGGGTGACGAATCCGGCCATCGCGGTGAGCGCGATCGTGAGCAGGGCCCCGGTGGTGGCCGCCGCCTGCTGCACCACCGCGAGCGTCTGCACCTCCTTGCCCTCGGGGAAGATGAAGTACACCGGATAGGACTCCCCCACCGACGGCGCGTACAGGAGCGAGCCGACCACCAGGCCCGGCTCGTCAGGGACGCCGGGATCCGTGAAACGCACGGTGGTGGGGGCGAGATACATCCCGCCGCCGCGTTCGACACTGGCCGCGAGCGCGACCGGGACGGTGGCCGCGTCGATTCCCACTGACGAGTAGCCCGACACGGGGCCCTGAATGACGATGCGGTATTGGCCGGCCTGTGAGCCCACCTCGTTGGCGAGTTGGTTCAGTTGTTCGTAGATCGAGGTGCTGTCGGAGTTGGACTGGCGCAGTTGCTGCTGCATGCGATCGAGCGCGGTCGAGGCCTCCTGCACGCTCGACTGGCGCTTCGCGGCGAGGATGCCGTTGGAGGCCTGGCTGACCAGAAGGAACCCCCCGAGCACCATGATGATGACCGAACCCAGGAACGTCGAGACGATCACCCGGAACGGCAGCGACGTGAGCCAGGCACGCACCGGCGCGCGCACCACCGACCTGATCGGTGATCTCACCACCACCGGCGTCCCGGGGCGCGCGTCGGCGCCTCACCGCAAGGCATCCGCCGGCTCCCCCGCCCGGTACCCGATGCCACGCACGGTCACCACGATCTCGGGGTGCTCGGGGTCCCGTTCGACCTTGGAGCGGAGCCGCTGCACATGGACGTTGACGAGGCGCGTGTCGGCGGCGTGACGGTATCCCCACACCTCCTCCAGCAGCACCTCGCGGCTGAACACCTGGCGAGGTTTGCGCGCGAGGGCGAGCAGCAGGTCGAACTCGAGAGGGGTGAGCTGGATCAGCGAATCGCCTCGCTGCACCTTGTGCCCCTGGGTGTTGATGCTGACGTCGCCGATCTGGTAGATGCCGGCGTCCTCATCGGTATCGCTGGCCACTCGCCGCAGTCTCGTGCGGACCCGGGCGATGAGTTCCTTCGCCTTGAACGGCTTGGATACGTAGTCGTCGGCGCCGGCTTCGAGCCCGACGACGACGTCCATCGTGTCGCTCTTGGCGGTGAGCATGATGATCGGCACGTCGGACTCGTCACGGATGTCACGGCAGACGTCGATGCCGTCGCGACCGGGCAGCATGAGGTCGAGCAGGACGAGGTCGGGCCGCACGTCGTGGAACGCCGCGAGCGCGCGATCACCCGTGGCGCACCAGACGGTGTCGAACCCCTCCTGGCGGAGCACGATCTGCAGCATCTCGGCGAGGGCGACATCGTCGTCTACGACGAGGATGCGGTTGCGGGAACCGCGTCCGGGTTCAGACATACCCACTTCCCCTCAGACTGCGTCGGCGTGCCGCTCCGGGTGTGGAACACGTGGAGCGAACCGAAGCGATGATAACGGATTGGTTAAGCCCTGGGGCGACCGCAGTCGGATTCCCGGGGCTGTATCCATGGTGCCGCGGCACACCAGGGGCACCACGTCAGTTCTGATCCGGGTCCGACAGCCAGGTCGACATCAGCGCGGCGTCGCCACCGAGGCGGCGCATGACCCGACGCCACAGCCCGAGGGGTTCGCTCACGAACACGTCCTCAGGACGTCCGGGGGCCCGGAACCAGTCCCCCCGAAGCAGTTCCGCCTCAAGCTGGCCCGGCTTCCATCCGGCGTATCCGGCGAAGATCCGCAGCTCGGAGTAGGCGCCCTCGACGAGTTCGACGGGGGTGTCGAGGTGCAACAGCCCGACGTCGTCGACGACGCGACGCCAGCCCGGGGGTTCCTCGTGGGGGTTCGCGAGCCGCGCCAGGCACACGGCCCCGTTCTGGGACACCGGACCGCCGGCGAACAGCCGGGGCGGCTGGCACGCGAGCGGGGCCCATTGGGGCAGGACGTCGTCGAGGTCGCTGTCGGCGAAGCGGTTGAGCACGACGCCGAGGGAGCCGTCGTCGTCGCAGTCGAGCAGATAGATGACCGTCTCACCGAACCAATCGCTGGCCAGCCCGGCGGACGCGAGCAGCAGCTCGCCGGGCCGGGGTGGGTGCGCCAGAATCACCGTTCCAGTCTGTCATGGCCCGGCCGTCAATCGCTGTCACCGTCGCAGCCAGCCGTTGGCAAGGGACGACTCCGCCGCGCGATCATCCCGACGGGGGTGGCTCCGGCGTCGGTCATCAAGAACGCGATCGACTGCCTCTGCCACGAGTGGCGCGACAAGCCGGTCGGCTTCGTCTCGTACGGCGGGGTGGCCGCGGGAACCAGGCGGTGCAACAACTCGAGCAGGTCGTGACGACTCTCCCGACGGTGCCCGCGGTCGAGAGCGTCAACATCCCGTTCCACACCAGCCTCGTCGACGCCGGCCGGCATGTGCAGGCCAACGACACGATGACCCGGGCCGCCGACGCCATGGTCGACGAACTCCTGCGTGTCGAATCGGCGATGCGTCCGCGGCGCCGCCAGGGCGACAGCGCCGCGGCTGACGACACCCTCCGAGCCCGTCCCGCGACCTGCTGACACCCGGTCGGTGCGCCTCACACGTCGAACGGCATGACGATCTCGGTGCGCCAGGTGTGCGGGTCGGGCTGCTGGGCCGGGTCGCTGAAATACACCTCCCACGGATCCCCCGCCACGTGGCCACCGCGCTGCGCCACCCACTCGGCCAGGGCGCCGTAGGCGGGCTCCATCTCGGCGTACGGGCCGAGGAAGGTGAGGACCGCGGCCGGACCACCCGGGAGCGACGACGCCTGCACCCGACCCGCCGACGTGATCGCCGCGGCCGTGACGAAGCCCGCCTCGACGTCGAACTCCTGGCAACCCCTGGGGTGGAACCGGGCGAAGGGGCGTCCGGCGGGCGCCATCGCCTGTCCTGCCAGGGCCTGCGCGACGGCTCCGATCGCGGGACCGACGAACGCTCCCATGTCGGCGACACCGACGGTCGCACGCACCACCGCGGTCGGGGACTCGGCCAGGACACGCTCGTCGATCTGGTAGGTCGTCATACTCGCCAGTATGGGCACCGTGGCCGGCGGGCGCAGGAAGCGCGGCGAGAGCCGTGCGTCTCCGATGAGCTGGTCGATGGCAGTCGACACCCCCAGGGTGCGACACGTCCGCCTCACGATCCGCGAAGCGGTTCTCCGGCGGCGCGTCGAGGAGACCCCGTGACTGGTTCGCCCGCATCCGAACCGGCTCGACGGCCGCGCCCCACGGCGTCCCCTCTCGCGGCCATCCGCCCCGCAGATGTCCGGCAACCCCTTGCCACCAGGCGTGCCACTCACGGGAACGTGGATGGTCCGCGGTGCCAGTGCCCGTTCATCCGATGAGCGAAGCTCGGGATGACCCGCTTCTTGTACGAGCGGATCCGAGGGCCCACACGGAGACGTGGGAGTCGACCGCCCCCAACGCGATGGTCGTCCGCGAGGACGCCGGCTGCAACGGTCGGGCCGCGGGGTCCCCCGGCTCCCATCCGGCCTCCGGACACGACAACGGTCCCACCCGCAGAGCGGATGGGACCGTTGCACCA
>DAIESZ010000372.1 GCA_027346035.1 Propionibacteriaceae bacterium | reverse complement strand
ACCGAGTGCGGACTCCACACATGACCACGACCCTCGAACACCAGACCAGCCCCGCGGCATACGACATCTCGCCGTTCGACGAGCGGCACGAGCAGCCGAGGCAGCTCGAGCGTCGGCTGACCCAGCTCGACGCGCTCGAGGCCGAGTCGATCCTCATCATCCGTGAGATCGCCGCCGAGCTCGAGCGGCCGGCGCTGCTCTTCAGCGGCGGCAAGGACTCCGTCGTCATGCTCCACCTCGCGGCCAAGGCCTTCTGGCCGGCCCCGATCCCGTTCCCGGTGCTGCACGTCGACACGGGCCACAACTTCCCCGAGGTCCTGGCCTATCGCGACGCGACCGTCGAGCGGCTGGGGCTGCGGCTCGAGGTCGCTCGCGTGCAGGACTACCTCGATGACGGCCGGCTGCGGGAGCGCTCCGACGGCACCCGCAACGCCCTCCAGACCCTGCCGCTCCTCGACGCGATCAACGAGCACCGCTTCGACGGCGTTTTCGGCGGCGGCCGTCGTGACGAGGAGAAGGCGCGCGCCAAGGAGCGGATCGTCAGCCTGCGCGACGAGTTCGGCCAGTGGGACCCCCGCAACCAGCGTCCGGAGCTGTGGAATCTGGTCAACGCGCGACACCGGCCGGGTGAGCACATGCGGGTGTTCCCGCTGTCGAACTGGACGGAACTCGACGTGTGGCGCTACATCGAGCGCGAACGGATCGCCCTGCCCGAGCTCTACTACGCGCACCTGCGTGAGGTCTTCCGGCGGGACAACATGTGGTACGCCGTGGGGCCGGTCTCCCAGCCCCGCGCGTCCGAGACCGTCGAGATCCGCACCGTGCGCTACCGCACGGTCGGCGACATGAGCTGCACCGGCGCCGTCGAGTCGGACGCCGCGACGGCGGCCGAGGTGGTGCTCGAGGTGGCCGCGACCACCATCACCGAACGCGGCGCCACCCGCGGCGACGACCGGCTCAGCGAGGCCGCCATGGAGGATCGCAAGAAAGAGGGGTACTTCTGATGAGCACACCCACCATCACCGCCGACCTCGCCCACGGCACGCTGCTGCGGCTCGCGACCGCCGGGTCGGTCGACGACGGTAAGTCGACCCTGGTCGGACGCCTGCTGCACGACACCAAGAACGTGCTCTCGGATCAGCTGGCCGCGGTCGAGCGGGTGAGCCACGAACGTGGGCTCACCTCCACCGACCTGGCGCTGCTCACCGACGGACTGCGTGCCGAGCGCGAGCAGGGCATCACCATCGACGTGGCTTACCGCTACTTCGCGACGGCGCGGCGCAGCTACATCCTCGCCGACTGCCCCGGGCACGTGCAGTACACCCGGAACACGGTCACGGGGTCGAGCACGGCCGATGTCGTGGTGCTGCTCACCGACGCCCGCAAGGGGGTGCTGGAACAGACCCGGCGTCACCTCGCGGTGGCGGCGCTGCTGCGGGTGCCGCACGTGATCGTGGCGGTGAACAAGATCGACCTCGTCGACTTCTCCCAGGCGGTGTTCGAGCAGGTGTCCCGCGACATCCGTGCCGTGGCGACCGGGCTCGGCGTCGAGCATGTGCACGCGATCCCGACCTCGGCACTCACCGGCGACAACATCGTCGAGCCCTCCCCGAACACGCCGTGGTACGACGGCCCGAGTCTGCTCGAGTTGCTCGAGACGCTGCCGGTCGACGCCGCGGGGGACGAACCGGGATTCCGGTTCCCGGTGCAACTCGTCGTGCGCCCGCAGCAGGCGGCGATCGATCCGTCGCTGGTCGACTACCGCGGCTACGCGGGCCAGTTGACGGCGGGCCGGGTGGTGGTCGGCGACGAGGTGATCGTCGAGCCCAGCGGACGCCCCTCGCGGGTGGTCGGCATCGACCTCGGCGGGCGGGAGCTGTCCGAGGCCCGGGCGCCCCAGTCGGTGACCCTCCGCCTGGCCGACGACATCGACATCGCCCGCGGCGACACCATCGTCTCGCCCGGCCTGGCCGCCGAGCCGGTCAAGGACGTGTCGGCGGTGCTGTGCTGGCTGTCGGATCAGTCGGTCGCACCACGCGGTCGCTATCTGGTCAAACACGGGTCGGCCACGGTGCAGGCGATCGTCACGTCGGTCGATTCGCGGCTCGACCTCGACAGCCTGTCCGACGTGCCGGCGTCCGGACTGGGCCTCAACGACATCGGGCGGGTCCACCTGCGGCTGGCGAAGCCGCTGCCGGTGAGCGACTACGCGACGTCGCGGCCGGGTGGGGCGTTTCTGCTCGTCGATCCGGCGTCCGGGGGAACCCTCGCGGCGGGGATGGTGACCTCATGACCGCCGATCTCGCGACCCGTCCGGGGGCACCCGCCCCGGCTCGGGCCGACGACGCGGGGCTCGACCTCGCGCTGCTGCTGCGCGGACGCCGGGTCGTCTGCGTCGGCGGGGGAGCGGTCACCGCCCGCCGGGTGCGCCGGTTCCTCGACGCGGGGGCGCTGGTCGAGGTGATCTCGCCGGTGCTCGGTGACGAGTTGGCGGCGCTGGCCGCGGCCGGTCAGCTCGCGTGGACGGCCCGGCCCTACGCCGGCCCTGCCGACCTGGCCGGGGCCTGGCTCGTGCACACCGCGACCGGTATCACGACGGTCGACCTGTCGGTGGCCGCCGCCGCCGAGGCGCAGCGCACGTTCTGCATCGATGCCACCGCGGGCGGACGCGGCAGCGCCCAGGTGCTCGCCAGCCGCCGCGTCGACACGCCGGCCGGACCGGTCCGGGTGGCCGTGCACGGGGGTGGTGACCCCCGGCGGGCCGCAGGACTCGTGGCGTCCATGGCGGCCGACCTGGCCGCCGGTCTGCACGACGTGCGTTCGCGCCGCCCCCGCGCAGGCGTCGGCTGGGTCGCACTGGTCGGCGGCGGACCGGGCGATCCCGGGCTGCTCACCCTCGCCGGCTGGCAGGCGCTCCGGGCCGCCGACGTCGTCGTGGTCGACCGGCTCGCCCCGCGCGAGGTGCTCGCCGACCTGCCACCCGAGGTGCGGATCATCGACGTCGGGAAGTCTCCCGGCAACCACCTCATGCGCCAGGACGACATCACCGGGACCCTCGTGCGCGAGGCCGCCGCGGGGTGGGGAGTCGTGCGACTCAAGGGCGGCGACCCCTATGTGCTCGGCCGCGGTGGTGAGGAGCGGCAGCGCCTGGACGCCGAGGGTATCCCGGTGCGCGTCATCCCCGGAGTGACCAGCGCAATCGCCGGTCCGGCCGCCGCCGGGATCCCGGTGACCCACCGGGGACTGGCCGACGGGTTCACGGTGATCAGCGCGCACGACGAACTCGGCTCGGTGCCGCTGCGGCGCGACCACACGCTGCTGTTCCTCATGGGGGTGTCGCGGCTGGGCTCGATCGTCTCGACGCTGCTCGAGGGTGGGCACGACCCTGACACGCCCGCCGCGATCGTCGAGCGGGCGCACCGACAGGGCCAGCGCACCACCGTGGCCCGGCTCGCGGACCTGCCCGCTGTCGCGGAGCGGGTCGGCGTCGAGAACCCCGCGGTCATCGTCGTCGGCGACGTGGTGACGGTGAGCCCGCACTGGGGCGCTCCGCGGCCATGAGTCGTCCGCTCGTCGTCATCGCGCACGGCACCGCCAGCGCCGCCGGACGTCAGGTGGTGCACGACCTCGCCGGTGCGGCCGGCGCGGTGCTCGGTGTCCGCGTCCGCGTGGGCTTCGTCGACGTGTGCGGGCCGGAGGCCGACGAGGTGCTGGCGGGATCGCTCGAGCCGGTCGTGGTGCCCTTGTTCATCGGGGGTGGGTATCACGTGCAGGTCGACGTGCCCCGCGCGGCGGCCCTCGCGACGGGGGCCACCCTGGCCCCGCACCTGGGTGCGGATCCGGCGGTCGTCGACACGGCGCTCGGGCGGCTCCGCGAGGCGGGCTTCGATGCACCGGACACCGGGTGGGCCGTGGTGGTGTCCGCTGCCGGGAGCCGGCGGGCGTCCGTGCGCGCCGAGATCGAGGCGATCGCGACGGCGCTGTCCCGGCGGCTCGAGGTGCCGGCGTCCGCGGCATACCTGTCTGCCGCCGAGCCCAGGGTGCCCGATGCGGTGTCGGCCCTGGTTGCTCAGGGACACCGGGTCGCCGTGGCGAATCTGCTGCTCGCTCCCGGCGCGTTCGCGGATCGACTGGCGGCGCAGGCGACGGCGGCCGGGGCCGAGATCGTGGCCGTGCCGTTGGGAGTCCATGAGGATCTGGTCGAGGCCATCGTGCGGCGATACCGGGAGGCGGTGGCTACGTCCTGAGGGTTCGCGCCGCAACGTTCGACGTTTTCCCCCGTAGTCGCGGGAAAACGTCGAATGCTGATGGGGGATTCCCCTACGCCCGTTCGCAGGCCTCGGTGACCAACTGGGCGAACTCGTCGATGTCGCCCTCGGTGGTGTCGAACGAGCACATCCAGCGCACCTCGTTGACGGTGGCGTCCCAGTCGTAGAAGAAGAACCGGTCGCGCACGGCGTCCGCGACGCCCTCGGGCAGCCGGACGAACAGCCCGTTCACCTGGGTGGGCTGGGAGAACTCGACGCCGGGGACGCCGTCGAGAGCCGACCGGAGCCTGGCCGCCATCGCGTTGGAGTGCCGAGCGCTGCGCAGCCACAGGTCGCCTTCGTACATGGTGACGAGTTGGGTCGAGATGAAGCGCATCTTGCTGGCGAGCTGCATGAGGTTCTTACGCAGGAACGCCAGGCCGGGGGCAACGTCGGGGGTGAGGACGACGACGGCCTCGGCGCCCAGGGCGCCGTTCTTGGTCGCGCCGAGGCTGAGGACGTCGACCCCGACCTCGGTGGTGATCTCTCCGAGGCCGACGCCGAGCGCGGCGGCCGCGTTGGCAAGGCGTGACCCGTCGACGTGCACGGCCATGCCGTGGGAGTGGGCCCGCTCGGTGAGCGCCCGCAACTCCTCCACGGTGTAGAGCGTGCCGAGCTCGGTCGACTGGGTGATCGACAGGGCCAGCGGCTGCGCGCGGTGCTCGAAGCCGTAGCCGAACGCCTCGGTGTCGACGAGATCGGGCGTGAGCTTGCCGTCGGTGGTCCTGACCGGGTAGAGCTTCAGCCCGGCCACCTTCTCGGGCGCGCCGCCCTCGTCGGTGTGGATGTGCGCGCTGGTCGCGCACACGACCGCGCCCCACCGGAGCAGCACCGCCTGCAGCGCCATGACGTTGGCACCGGTTCCGTTGAACACCGGGAACGCCTCGGCCCGCTCGCCGAAGTGGTTTTTGGCGACCTCCTGCAGGCGCGCGGTGTAGACGTCGTTGCCGTAGCTCGACTGGTGCCCGCCGTTGGCGGCCGCGAGGGCGTCCAGGATCTCGGGGTGGACGCCGGAGTAGTTGTCGGAGGCGAAGCCGCGGCGGGTTCGGTCATGCAGGGTGGGCAGGGTCACCCGTCGATTCTGGCACGGGCCGGACACCGTCCGGCCCGGCGGGTCTCAGTGTCCAGCCTGCTCGTCCTGGGCGCTGAGGGTGGCGAGCATGGCGTTGTAGGCGGTGAGCCGGCTGTCGTCGCTGCGCGCCTCCGAACGGTCGATGCGACGGGCCTCCCGATGGCTCTCCCGGGCCCAGAGGACGCCGAGCAACAGCGTGAGGGCGAGGCTCGGGATCTCCGCAAACCCCCATGCCAGCCCTCCACCCAGTTGCTGGTCGGCCACCGGCGAGACGTGCCAGCTCATCGGCGGATGGGCGAAGGTCTTGACGAGCAGGTCGGTGGCGCCCATGACCGTGACGCCGAAGAACGCGTGGAACGGCATCGGCAGCAGCGATTCCACGAACCGCAGCGGTGCGGGCTGCGGGTGCGGGCTCGGGTCGAGCCCGAGCATCGGCCAGAACAGGAACAGGCCCGTCAGCACGAAGTGCAGCAGCATCAACTCGTGGCCGGCCCAGTTGTTCATCAGCGCGTCGAACAGCGGGGCGACGAAGTAGAGGCCGTACAAGGTGAAGATGAACATCGGCAGGGTGAACCAGATCGATGTGAGGATCTTCGCCAGCCTGCTGTGCAGCAGCCACACCACCACGTGCCGCGCCCGCGACCCACTCGGGAGGGCCCGCAGCGCCAGGGTCACCGGACGTCCCATGAGCAGCAGGATCGGCGTCGCCATCGTCAGCACCATGTGCTGCACCATGTGCACGCTGAACAGCGACATGGCGTAGCCGTTGAGGCCGGTCGCGGAGAATGCCACCAGGGTCGCGACTCCCGCGAGAAACGAGCCGGTGTAGGCCCACGACCAGGGATGTCCGTTCCTCCGGAGCCGGATCACGCCCCACAGGTACACGAGGGTGCCGAGCAGGGTCAGGACGAGCAGCACGGGCACCGGCTGGGGGTGCCAGGCGAGCATCCGCATGATCGTGGGCGGCTCGGTCGGCATCCACATCCAGCGGGCGCTCGACATGTGCGGTATCGACGGGTCCATGGGTTTCCTCCCGGGGTTCGACCCAGTGTAAGCGGCCCCGGCCCCGGCGCCCGCGGCGTTCGCGGGCGATGCCGCTCACCCGGTCGCCACGCGGGATCGGCCACCGGAGGGGCCCGCGGTGACCGGACCGGGACGACGTCGGTGTCAGGGGCGGACGAGGATGCGTCCCGGCTTCCGGCCGGGATCGGGGTTCTCCAGCAGCTCGTGGGCCCGGGCGGCGTCCCCGAGGTTCAGGGTGAGCGCGATCCGGCTGCGCAGGCGTCCGCGTGCGAGCAGGGCGTTGATGCTCCGCGCGGCGATGGCGAGGTCGGTGGCCGGCGCGTTGCTGATGACGAATCCTCGGATGCTGCGGTCGCCGGTGTACAGCGCGCCGATCGGCACGGTGGGGTGTTCGCCGCGTCCGGCCAGCACGATGACCCGCCCACCTCGCGCCATGAGGCCGACCGTGGTCTCGAGGTCGTGCCGGCCCGACGTGTCGATGTGCACGTCGACACCACCCGGGGCCTCCCTGCGGATCCGTTCGGACGCGGACGGGTCGCGGTGGTCGATGACCACGTCAGCGCCGAGGTCGCGGCACCACTCGGTGTCCCTGGCGGACGCCGTGGCGATGACCCGGGCGCCCGCGAGGTGGGCCAGCTGAACCGCCGCACCGCCGACTCCCCCGCCCGCGCCCGAGATGAGCACGGTCTCGGCGAGCCGCAGGCCGCCCTCGCGGAACAGCGCGAGGTGGGCGGTCGCGGCGGTGTGGACCAGGCTCACGGCGAGGTCGGGGTCTACCCCGCCGGGCAGGTGGTAGAGCCGGCCGGCGTCCACGAGGGAATATCCGGCGAAGGATCCCTGGCGTCCGGCGTGACCGAGGCTGTTGCTCCACACCATGTCGCCCACCTCGAAACCGGCGACTCCGGTCCCCACCTCGACGACCTCGCCCACCAGGTCGCGCCCGATGACGAACGGCGAGGGCATCGGCGTCCGGTAGGAGCCCGACCGCACGAGCGTGTCGACGTGGTTGACCGCCAGCGCGACCGCCCGCACGAGCACGTCGGTGGGGCCGGGCTCGGGTGTCGGCAGCGCGCCGATCCGGATGCTGGTTGCGGGGCCCGGTCCGGTGACGTAGGCGGCGGTCATGGACGCCGGAACCCGCCGATCGGCGCGGGTCGGGTGTGCTGTCGGGTCGGTCACGGGACCCCCTTCGACGTGAGGGTGCCCGGTCGCCCGGGCGCCATGCTCCAGCCTCACAGGTGCGTGCCGATGAGCAGGCCGATGGCGCCGACGATGAGACCGCCGATGATCATCGCGCCGCCGAGCATGGCGGCCGCCCGGGGCTCCTCGGCCTCGGTGAGGTTGACCAGCTCGACGGTTGCCGTGCTGAACGTCGTGAATCCGCCGAGCAGTCCGGTGCCGACGATCGCCTTGATGGGCGTGGACGGGTGGCTGATGAGGATGCCGGTGAGCAGGGCGAGCAGGAACGAGCCGACGATGTTGATGGTCAGGGTCCCGATCGGCACGGGTCCCTGGTAGCGACGGCGGATGTGCGTGTCGGTGGTGAAGCGCAGCCACGCGCCGAGCCCACCCGCGAGCGAGAGCGCGACCCAGGTCATCCGCGGCTCCCCGCGGTGTGCCGGGCGAGTGCGGTCCCGGCCCAGGCCGCCGCGAACCCGCCGACCAGGCTGATCACGAGGTAGAGCAACGAGATCAGCACGTGGTCGCGCGATAGCAGGGTCACGCTCTGCACGTCGAACGTGCTGAACGTCGTGTAGCCGCCGATGACGCCGGTGCCGACCCCGAGGCGGACCACCCGGCGCGTCCCGCGGTCGGACCCGGTGAGGGCCAGCGTCCGCAACAGCCAGCCGAGGACGAACGCCCCGGTGAGGTTGATCGCCAGCGTCGTCGTCGGGACGCCGGCACTCGGGTCGGGCACGGCAACCGACAGGGCGGCGCGGGCGAGGGTGCCGACGCAGCCCCCGGCGAACACCCACAGCCCCGGGGGCAGCCGAGTGGTCTCCCAGCGGGTCACTGCCATGGGGTCTTGGCCTTCCAGTCGACGACCGCGAGCGGCACGGTGAGCACCGGCCGGTGCTGGTGGTGGCTCAGCCGGATCCCGATCGATTGGTTGAGGAACTCGTCGGCGCGCCAGCGGGAGCGGACGCCGTGAGCGCCGATGACGAACGCGGACGCGTCGACCGTGCGGGCCAGGTGGGTGAGTGCCCGGTCCGGGCGTCCGGCGAGGTAGCGCACGTGCCAGACGACGGGCTGGTCGGCGCACAGTCGCGTCAGCCAGTCCCGCAGTGCGAGTTCCCGGTCGCGCCACGCCTCGTCGAGGGTGTCGGGATCGACGCTGATGTGATCGACGGTCCCGTCGGGATGGTCCTCGATCGCGATCCGGGAGGTGTCGACGTAGGCGAAGTAGATCTCCACCTGGAGCGCGCCGGCCCATTCGAGCGCCGTGTGCACGACGAGATCCGAGCCGTTCGGCACGACCCCCACGACGAGAGGATGTCCCGCGAACGGGACGATGCGGTGGACGGCCGGTTGCGGAGGGGTCGATGCCATGGATTCAGCCTTGCAGGGGGCGGCAGCCCGAGGGGGCTGCGGAGGGAATGGTCACGTGCTGCTCCTGGTGCGTCGGCGGGCGCGCCACTGGGCGCTCTGTGCGGTGTCCAGGAACCATCAGCCATGGGCGGTTCAGCCGCGTTCGCGGCTCGGCGGGATCCATCGCCGAGCCCGAATCTAGCCAGGGGCTCGGGGGTTGGCAACGCGTGTCCACCGCGTGATCCGGGGCTCGGGGGTGCGGTCGGGCGTCGTGGGGAACGCCCGGGGCTGCCACCCGGTGGCCGGGTGTGCCGGGACGGGCGTCCGCGTCGGCGTGGCTGGTGGACGCCGCCAAAGCCGGCGAAGGTGACCCCCGATCCGCAGCGACGGCCGACGTCCCGAACCAGCGGACGCCGTGCGCGGTCCGGTCCCGGTCGGCCATCGCCTCGAGGGACTGGCGCGGTGATGAGGCCCGGGCTAGGCTGAACGCGGCGATGGTTCCCGCCCGGGCGGACGCCCGAACTGCACTTGCTGATGGGACCTTCCACCGCACCCCGAGGTCGGGGTGGATCGGAAGGACCAGCATCATGACCGGCGTCAGCATCGCGCCCACCCACGGGAAGGGGCGCCGCTGGCTGACGCCCGGAGTGGCGAGCGTGGGCATCGCCTCGTTGTGCTCCGACTCGAGCCACGAGATGGTCACCGCGCTGCTGCCGGGGTTCGTCACCAGCACCCTCGGGGGTGGCCCCGCGAGCCTGGCCGCGATCGACGGGGTCGCCGACGCCCTCACCGGACTGAGCAAGCTGGCCGGCGGCCCGCTGGCCGCCGATCCCGGACGCCGTGGCAAGCAGG
>DAIESZ010000367.1 GCA_027346035.1 Propionibacteriaceae bacterium | reverse complement strand
CTCCGCCGGCACGCTGGGCTCCGGCGGGATGGCGGGCACCGTCGGCACCGTCGGCTCGGTCGGCACCGTCGGCTCGGTCGGCACCGTCGGCACCGTCGGCTCGGTCGGCACCGTCGGCTCGGTCGGCACCGTCGGCTCGGTCGGCACCATCGGCTCGGTCGGCTGCACCGGCCCCGTTTCGTCACCGTCGGCCGGGAAGTCGGCCGACTGCGCGACGGTCTCCTCGTGCCGTTCGGGATGACCCAGGAGGAAGTCCTTGGCCCTCGAGATCCAGTCGCTCACGTTTCCTCCACAGTCTCGGCGCTCGGTGCGGCAGGACAGACGTTACGCCCGTGGCACACTGGGCGGCGTGTTGGCGACCCCGGGGACCTCCTTGACCTCCTTTGTCGCATCGGCTGTGCACAGCGATTCGTCCGGGCTGCCGATTCTCACGGTCTTTGCGGTGGCCGCCATCGGGTGGCCCCTGCTGGCGCGCCCGCGGCGAGTGGTCTCGCAGCGTCGCCGCGCGCGGTGGTCGGCCGAGGACCCAGGGCAGACGCCCGGGTCGACGTCACCAGTCGAGGGCTGAGCGGACCTTACCGACGAGAGAGCTGAGCGCACGCGGATGCGCCCCCGGAATCGCGTGCGAAAGCCAGCGGCCCGACCTGGAGCCCCGACCCTCGCGCCGGCGACCGTCTCACTCCGCTGACTGATGGAGCTGGCGCGCCGCCTCCGCGATGGACCCCGACAGGGATGGGTAGACGGTGATGGTGCTCGCGACCTGGTCGACGTTGAGGCGGTTCTGCACGGCGAGGGCCACGGGGAAGATCAGCTCGGACGCCTTCGGCGCCACGACCACGCCACCGAGGACGGTCCCATAGCCCTTGCGGCAGAACAGCTTGACAAACCCCACCTCGATCCCCTGCATCTTGGCGCGCGGGTTGCGACCCAGGGGCAACCTGACGACCTCCACCTCCGAGTCGTCGTCCGCGGCCCGCTGGCTCATGCCGACGGTCGCGATCTCGGGCTCGGTGAAGATGGTGGCCGCCACGCCGCGGACATTGAGGGGCGTCACGGCGTCGCCGAGGGCGTGCCACATCGCGATCCTGCCCTGCATGGCCGCCACGGAGGCGAGGGGCAGCACGCCGGTGCAGTCGCCCGCGGCATACACGCCGGGGACGGAGGTCCGGGAGACCCTGTCGACCAGGATGTGTCCGGAGTCGCTCATCTCGACGCCGAGCTCCTCGAGGCCGATCCCCCGGGTCTGCGGGATGGCGCCGACGGCGAGCAGGGCGTGGCTGCCCTGCACGGTCCGGCCGTCCTCGAGCGTGACGACGACCCCTGCCGAGGTGCGGGTCACGGCGGACGCGCGCGAGCGGCTCAGCACCTCCATGCCCCGGGCGCGGAAGACGTCCTCGATGACGGTCGCCGCGTCGGCGTCCTCGCCGGGGAGCACGCGGTCACGCGACGAGACCAGGACGACGTTCGAGCCCAGGCCGAGGAAGCCCTGGGCGAGCTCTGCGCCGGTCACACCGGACCCGATCACGATGATCTTCTCGGGCAGCTCGGTGAGGTCGTAGATCTGCTGCCACGTGAGGATCCGCTCGCCGTCCGGTTTGGCCGACGGCAGGATGCGGGGCGTGGAGCCGGTCGCGATGAGGATGACGTCAGCCGGCAGCTCCACCGGGCCAGTGCCGTCGGCGGGCTGCACGCGTACGAGGCCCCGCTCGGCCACCTCGGCGTGACCCTGAACCACGCGGACGCCGGTCGCCTCGAGACCGTCGCGGATGTCGCCACTTTGCGCCGCCGCGAGCCCGATGATGCGCTCGTTGACGGTGCGCGCCTCCGCGACGGCGTCGGACACCTCGTCGCCGTCCTCGTCCTGGAGCCGGACGCCGAGGTGGCTCGCGACGCGGAAGTCGGACATGTAGTCGGCGGTCGCGATGAGGGCCTTGCTCGGCACACAGTCGGTGAGCACGGCGGCGCCACCCACGCCGTGCTTCTCGACGACGGTCACCTGGGCGCCGAGCTGTGCCGCGACCAGGGCGGCCTCGTAGCCGCCGGGCCCGCCACCGACGATGACAACGCTCGTCTCGTGTGTGATCACCGGACCATCCAACCACCGCAGTCGGCGCCGGGCCCACCTCCGAGGACCCCCGTCCCAGCCCAGCGCGCGCGCCCCCAGACGGTCGCTTCCCGGCCGGCACAGGGTCGCCTCGACGACCCGTTCCGTTAACGGATACGCGCCAGCATGCGCGTGGCTACACTCCGATCTCGGGGACCACAAGAGAACTGGAGTTCAGATGAGACAGCTCCCGCGCGCCGGTCTGGCCGGCCTCGCCATCCTCACCCTCGCCGGCGTCGCCGCCTGCAGCCCGCCCACCAAGGAGCCCGCGACCTCGAGCACCGGTGGCGGCGCGGCGGCTGCGACCTCCGCCAAGGACGCCGGGGGCATGGACGCCCTCGTCGCCGCGGCGAAGAAGGAGGGCGAGCTCAACGTCATCGCCCTGCCGCCCGACTGGGCCAACTACGGCGAGATCATCAAGGCCTTCGGTGACAAGTACGGCATCAAGGTCAACAGCGCGCAGCCGGACGCATCGAGCGCCGACGAGATCACCGCCGCCAAGAACCTCAAGGGCCAGTCCAAGGCGCCTGACGTCTTCGACCTCGGCGGAGCCGTCGCCTCGGCCAACACCGCGATGTTCGCCCCGTACAAGGTGTCGACGTGGGACACCGTCCCCGACAAGCTGAAGGACGCGAACGGCCTCTGGACCAACGACTACGGCGGCTACATGAGCATCGGCTACGACGCGACGAAGGTGCCCGCGCCGACGACGATCGAGGACCTGCTCAAGCCGGCATACAAGGGCAAGGTCGCGCTCAACGGCGACCCGACCAAGGCGGGCGCCGCCTTCAGCGGTGTCGTCATGGCCGCCCTGGGCGCCGGCGGTTCGGCCGACGACATCAGCAAGGGTGTCGAGTTCTTCGGCAAGCTCAAGGCGGCAGGCAACTTCCTGCCCGTCGACCCGACCCCGGCGACGATCGAGTCGGGCCAGACGCCGGTCGTCATCGACTGGGACTACCTCAACGTCGCCCAGGGCGCCAAGCTCAAGGGCAAGCTCGACTGGAAGACCGTCGTGCCCAAGAACGCCGTGGTCGGCAGCTACTACGTCCAGGCAATCAACAAGGAGGCTCCGCACCCCGCGGCGGCCCGGCTGTGGCAGGAGTTCCTCTACTCCGACGACGGCCAGAACCTGTGGCTCAAGGGCGGGGCGCGCCCGGTGCGGGCGGACGCGATGAACCAGGCCGGCACGATCGACAAGGCCGCCTTCGCTGCCCTGCCGAAGGCCGAGGGTGAGCCGGTGTTCCTCACGGAGGACCAGTCCACCAAGGCCAAGGACTACCTGACGGCGAACTGGGCCAAGACCGTTGGCTGACGGCAGCGTCGAGGGGGCGGCCGCACGCATCAGGCGTGTGGGCGCCCCCTTGGGCCTCGTGCCGTTCTTCCTCTACACGGGGATCTTCCTGCTCGTGCCGACCGCTCTCGTGGTCGTCAAGGCGTTCCTCACCGCGGACAACCGCCCGACCCTGGGCAACCTCACGGCACTGGCCGAGCCCCAGGTGAGGGGTGCACTCACCCATTCCCTGGTGCTCTCGGCCGTGACGGCGCTCGGTGGTGCCGTGCTGGGCGCCCTGTTGTCGTATGCCGTCGCGTCGAGTCCGACGGACAGCGTGCTCCGCCGGGTCGTGACCTCGGCCAGCGGCGTGCTCTCGCAACTGGGCGGTGTTACCCTCGCGTTCGCCTTCATCGCGACCGTCGGCTTCAACGGCTTCGTCACGGTGTTCCTGCAGCGCTATGGCATCAACCTCGCGGGGAGCACGTGGCTCTACGAGTGGAACAAGGGTCTGGTCCTCGTCTATCTCTACTTCCAGATCCCCCTCATGGTGCTCGTGTTCCTTCCGTCCGTGGATGGTCTACGACCGCAGTGGCGGGAGGCGACCGAGACCCTCGGCGGGTCGGGGTGGGACTACTGGCGACACGTCGGTGGACCGATCCTGCTGCCGTCGTTCCTCGGCGCCACGCTGCTGCTGTTCACCAACGCGTTCAGTGCGTATGCCACGGCCGCCGCGCTCATCTCGCAGGGTTCGCCGATCCTGCCGCTTCAGATCGGTGGTGCGATGAGCTCCGAGGTGGTCCTGGGTCAGGAGAACGTCGGCACCGCGATGGCTCTCGCCATGGTGGTCGTCGTCGCCGTCGTCATGGCGTTCTATGCCCTGCTCGACCGGCGGACGTCACGGTGGTTGGCACGATGAGCGGGGTCCCGCCGCCGGCAACTCCCGCTGGCCGTGTCGCCCGAGGGGTGCTGCTGCTCGTCTTCGGGACCTTCTTCGTCCTGCCCCTCTACGCCATGCTCGACTTCACGACCCGGCTGCCCGACGGCTCGCGCACCGCGGCGACGTGGCGGCAGGCCTTCTCACCGTCGGTGATGAACGATCAGTACCCCGAGCTCGTCCAGGGCATCGTCAACTCGCTCCTGCTCACCGTCTTCACGGTGGCGCTCATGCTCGTGCTGCTGCTGCCGACCATGATCTGGGTCCGGCTGCGGGTCCCCCGGGTCCGCAAGGTCGTCCAGTTCGTCTCTCTCCTGCCGCTGACCGTCCCGGCGATCGTGCTCGTCGTGGGCCTCGCCCCGGTGTACGCCTGGGTCACCTACTTCTTCGGCGAGTCATCGGTGCTGCTTGCCTTCGCGTACGTCGTCATCGTGCTGCCCTACAGCTACCGCGCCCTCGACGCCGGCCTCTCCGCCATCGACGTCACGACGCTGTCCGAGGCGGCCCGGTCGCTGGGCGCGAGCTGGCTGACCGTGATGGTCCGCGTGGTCGTGCCCAACCTGCGCGGCGCGATCATGTCGGCGGCGTTCCTGTCCGTTGCCGTCGTGCTGGGCGAGTTCACGATCGCGTCCCTGCTCAGCCGCGACAACCTTCAGACGACGATCAACCTGATCGGCAAGCGCGATGCACAGATGGCCGTCGCCGTCTCGTTCGCCTTCCTCGCCATCGCCTTCTTCCTGCTGTTCCTGCTCTCCTTCGTCGGCGGCGTGCGGGCGCTGAGCGGGAAGCAACCCTCCCCAGAGGATGCGGCATGACCTCCGAGACCCCCGAAACCTCCGAAACGTCAGGAACCCACGGCTCGCCCGCCACCGCGGAGCGTTCCGGCGCCGCGGTGGAGCTGAGTGACCTGCACCGTCACTACGGCCCGGTGCGCGCGCTCGACGGGCTGACACTGAACCTTGCTCCGGGTGAGTTCGTCGCCCTGCTCGGCCCGTCGGGCTGTGGGAAGACGACCGCCCTTCGGATCGTCGCGGGCCTGGAGCGGGCCACGTCGGGGCGGGTGCTCATCGGCGGACAGGACGTCAGCGCCGTGCCGACCAACAAGCGCGACATCGGGATGGTCTTCCAGGCCTACAGTCTCTTTCCGCACATGACGGCCCGGCGCAACGTCGAGTTCGGGCTCAAGATGCGCGGACGACCCGACACCACGCGGGCCGGTGAGATGCTCGAGCTCGTCGGCCTCTCCGCTCAGTCCGACCGCTACCCGCACCAGCTGTCCGGCGGGCAGCAGCAGCGGGTGGCCCTCGCGCGGGCCCTGGCGGTTGCCCCGGCCGTGCTCCTGCTCGACGAGCCGCTCTCCGCACTCGACGCGAAGGTTCGGGTGCAGCTGCGCGATGAGATCCGCCGCATCCAGCTCGAGCTCGGCACGACCACCCTGTTCGTCACGCACGACCAGGACGAGGCGCTCGCGGTGGCCGACCGGGTGGGCGTCATGCGGGAGGGACGCCTAGAGCAGCTCGCGACGCCGACCGACCTCTACACGAGGCCGACATCCGGCTTCGTCGCAGACTTCGTCGGCACCGTGAACCGCGTGGCCGCCGTCGTGGCGTCGGGTCGGGCGAGCCTGCTCGGCACGGAGGTCCCGACGCTGCCCGGTTCGGTGACGAGCGGGCCGGGGACGGCACTCGTGCGCCCGGAGCACCTGGTGCTCGAGCCTGCTGCCGAGGACGGGGACGGGACCGTGGTGCTGGCGACGTTCCTCGGGGCGATGGGCCGCACCCGGGTCGACCTGGACTCCGGCGAGACGGTGGTGGTGCAGGTCCCGAGCGGAGACGTCGAACGGCTCTCCCCCGGCGCGCGGGTCGGGGTGCGGTGCTCGCCCTCCCCGGTGCTCGTCATCGAATGACGAGGCCGCGCCACTCGATAGAGTCCAGGCGTGAGCACCCCCTCCTCGGTTCCCGATCTCGACGACCCGTCCACCGACCCGTTCGCCGTGGCCGAAGCGGCCGCCCGGGTCATCGCGCAACGCACCGGCGCGGCAGGCCATGACATCGCGCTGGTGCTGGGTTCGGGGTGGGGCGGCGCGGCCGACCTCCTCGGGGAGACTCTGACGACGATCGACAACGTCGACGTGCCGGGTTTCCGCGCCGCGGCGGTAGCCGGTCACTCGGGCACCCTGCGCTCGGTCGCCGTCGGCGACACGGGCCGGCGCGCCCTCGTCTTTGGCACGCGCACGCACTTCTATGAGGGCCGGGGTGTCCGCGCGGTCGTGCATGGGGTGCGCACGGCCGCGGCGGCTGGGTGCCGCACGGTCGTGCTGACCAACGGCTGCGGCGGCCTCGACCCCCGTTGGGTTCCGGGCACCCCCGTGCTCATCCGCGACCACATCAACCTCACTGCGCACTCCCCGATCGAGGGAGCGAACTTCGTCGACCTCACCGACCTCTACAGCCCTCGCCTCCGGGCCCTCGCGCGCGAGGTCGACCCGGGCCTCGACGAGGGCGTCTACGTCCAGTTCCCGGGGCCCCACTACGAGACACCGGCAGAGGTGCAGATGGCCAAGGTCATCGGCGGCGACCTTGTCGGGATGTCCACGGCGCTCGAGGCCATCGCCGCCCGCCAGAGCGGGATGGACGTCCTCGGCATCTCGCTCGTGACCAACCTCGCCGCCGGGATCTCCG
>DAIESZ010000352.1 GCA_027346035.1 Propionibacteriaceae bacterium | reverse complement strand
CTCACAGCGATATGGGATGTGGCAGCCTTTACCTCGGGCCTGCGGGAGACCCGCGTCGGCGCGCTGCCGGTGCCGCCCGCGCCCGCCGCCTCCGGTGGCGGCGTCCCCGTCGATGCCCGGGGACGTCTCACGGCGTGGGGCGGTGGCGACCCGGTGCCGATCGAGCCCAGCTTCTGGCGCGCCCCCACAGACAACGACCGCGGCACCTACGGCGCCGACAACTGGTCAGCCCCCGGTGCCGAGAAGCCGCTCGGGTCGGGATCCAGCGCCGAGCGCTGGCAGATGCTGCGGCTCGACCAGACCGCGCACCGCGTCGTGTCGGTCACCGACGACGGCGACGACACCGTGGTCACCATCCGCTCGGGGGCGCCGTCGTGGGCGTGGACGGTCGACACCGTGCTGCGGCTCACCACGGTCGAGGGTGGCGTCCGGGTGCGCGCCGATCTGACGCCGCGCGGCACGCTGCCGCCGGTGCTGCCCCGGATGGGCCTCCGGCTCCCGCTGCCGCTCGGCTTCGACCAGCTGTCGTGGACCGGCACCGGTCCCACGATCAGCTACGTGGACCTTCGCGGCGGCGCCCGGCACGGGCACTTCGTCGGGTCGGCGTCCGACGCCTGGGAACCCACGATCCGCCCGCAGGAGGCCGGCAACCACCTCGACCTCGACGACCTGCGGATCAGCGACGGCGACCGAACCCTGGTGGTCATCCGCACCGGCACCGCGCCGCTGTCGTTCAGCCTGGCCCCGGCCTCGGCCGAGCAGATGACCGGCGCCGGCCACTGGGACGAGGTCGAGTCCGAACACCGCTGGCTGCACCTCGATGCCTTCCAGCACGGCATCGGCTCGCGCTCGTGCGGGCAGGACGTGCTGCCGAAGTACTCGGGCTCTCCCCGGCACGTCGCGATCGACGTCACGCTGCGCTGGGAGTAGGCGGCCGCGCCGCCGGACCCAGTCCCCGGCCGAGTGGCGGCCGGACGCGGGTCCGTGCGTGCGAGGATGACCGGGTGGTGTCCCTGGAGTCGATCATCGAATCGTCGCGACGGATCGTGTTCTTCGGCGGGGCCGGCGTGTCGACCGAGAGCGGGATCCCCGACTTCCGGTCGGCGGCCGGCCTCTACAGCACCGCGACCGGGCCGCACCCGCCCGAATACATGCTGAGCGACGAGTGCCTGTGGAGCGAACCGGAGGCGTTCTGGGACTTTCACCGCCGCCACCTCATCCACCCCGGGGCCACGCCAAACCCTGCGCACCGGGCACTCGCCGCGCTCGAGCGGATCGGCGTCCTCAGCGCCGTCGTCACCCAGAACATCGACGGGCTGCATCAGATGGCCGGTTCGCGTGTCGTGCACGAACTGCACGGCTCGGTGCACCGCAACCACTGCGTGCTCTGCGACCGGGCCGTGGCGTTGGCCGACGTGCTGGACGCCGTCGGCGTCCCCCGCTGCCCCGCGTGCGGCGGCATGGTGCGTCCCGATGTCGTGCTGTACGGCGAGGCGCTCGATCCCGACGTGGTGGACGCCGCAGTTGAGGCGATCGCCGGGGCAGACACCCTCATCGTCGGGGGCACCTCACTCAACGTCTACCCGGCCGCAGGCTTCGTACTCCGCTACCGCGGCGAGCGTCTGGTGTTGATCAACCAGACCCCGACCCCCTACGACGGCCGGGCACTGCTGCTTGTTCGCGAGCCGATCGGCGCGGCCCTGGCGCCCTGGGATTCCCGGCCGGGCGAGTCCACGCCCTCTATTGCGAACTGATCGAGCGGCCGCGCTTCTCGCGCCAGCTGCGCAGCACGAAACGGCTCCACAGCCACTTCTGGATCGCGAGGGTGAGCGCCCCGCCGACCGCCATCGCGCTGAGGTTGATGCCCAGCTGCGCCGCGCTGCCCCACACCTCACCCCAGGCGCCGAACGCGAGCCCCACGGCCACATTCGCCGCCGCGGGAATGGTGGTCACCGAGATTAACACACCCGACAATCCGCCCGTGCGTGCCGACGTCAGCGACAAGACCCCCGCCGCGGCGGCGATGACGGCCACGACGAACGACCATCGGTCGGGCTTGTAGATGAAGGCGGTGGCCGCCCGCTTCGTCACCACCTCGCCGAGAGTCACCCAACCGAGTGCCCGCCCGGCCAGCGTGACGAGGGTGGTGATCGCCATCGCCACACCGAATCCGACCACGAGGCTTCGGGCGGCGTAGCCCAACAGCCGCCAGCGTCGCTGCAGGAGCGCCACCCCCAGGGCGGCGATGCAGCCGAACTCGGGGCCGAGCACCATCGCGCCGACCGTGAGGATCTGGGAGTCGAGGATCATCGCGATCCCGGCGATCAGCGTCGCCATCGTCATGAACGAGAGGAAGATCAAGTTGAGCTCCGAGTCGTCGTAGGCGCGCTGGGTGACGTCGACCCACACGATCGCATCGGCGCCGGTGCCCGATCGGGCCCGTTCGGCCTCGAACCCGCGCCGCGACACCCAGGCCTGCATGGGCTGCAGCATGATCGAACCGTCACGGTGGACACCGAGCTCGATCAGTTCGTGCACGATCTCGTCGGCCCCGACCCGGGCCACCTCGGCGATGATGAGGTCGCCCTCGGGCAGCACCGATGCCCCCTCGAACACCGACAGCGTGCCGGTGGCGGGATCGCCGGCCAGCAGGTTGATGATCTGCGGGGTCAGGCGCTCCGGGGTCGAGATCCGCAATTGCAGCACGCCTCATCGTTGCACCGGCGCGGGCACCGCGACAGGGCGCCGAGCGGGGGTCACTGGCGCCGCGGGAACTCCGTCAGCGCCTGCCGGGCGATGCGGTGCATCATGTAGCCGTCGATCGCTCCGCCCACGGCGCCGCCGACGACCGGGACCGCCCGGCCCAGGCGTCCGGCGGTGCCCTCACCGACGGTGCGCAGCAGCCGGAATCCGACGGCCTTGTTGATGATCATCATCGCCGAGCGGGGCAGCCGCCCGGCCGCGAGGGTGGCGAGTCGGCCGCCACCGGTGGTGATCCCGGCCTTGGCGAGCATCTCGTCGGCGTTGCTGCCGAGCATCGTGAGCAGTATGGCGGTGCGGATCGTGTCGTCGGTGGCGTCGTACCCACGCACGGTGGCGACGGCGGCAACCATGCGGGCGGCCTGCACGTAGAACTCGACGATGTTCACCGGGAGCGCCACCGGCATGGTGACGAATCCCCCGGCCGAGGTCGCGACGCCCCCGATGCCACCGGTGACGACATGGTGACGGATGATCTTGTTGACCGCCTGCTCGCGATCGCCGCCGGCGTCGGCGAGCGCCGACTCGGCCACGCTGCGGGCCGAGGGGTAGGCCGCGGCGCCGTCGATACCGATCGCCAGCAGCCGTTCGACGAGCCGGGTGACCGCCGTCTGGTCGACCGAGGGATCGGCCGCCGCGTCGAGGGCCGCCCGGGCGTCGCCGGTGGCATCACCACCGGGCTTCAGCAGGTCGAACAGGCCCATGCATCACTCCTCGTCGATGTCGGAGGCCGACGCCGCGACTGTCGCCGACGTGGCGAGCCGGGCACGGGTCTCGTTGCGGATGCTGCGCGCGGTGCGGCGCGGCAGCGCCAGCCCTATGCCGATGAACAATCCGGTGAGCGCCGCGGCGGCCATGGCGATCCAGATCTGCCGCTTGGGCCCGCCCGCCACGGCGACGCCGCCGCCCCGGGAGGTGGCGATGAGCTCGTCGACCTGGGAGAAGAGCCCGGACATGAACGTGACCGCCGTGACGGCGGCCGCGAGTCCCATGACGAGGAACAGCCCCTTGGTGAACTTGAGCATGCGTTCAGGCTAACCGCGGGCGGCCCGCTGACCGGGTGGGCCACCCGGTCAGCTCATCAGTGGAACAGCGCCGGGTTCACAGGGCCTCGTGGTCGATGCGCTCCAATGCTCGGCTCCAGTGCTCGACCAGTTCGTCGCGGTCGATGCCGTCGTAGAGGTGGCCGTGCACGACCTCGAGGCTGGTGGTGGCGTCGCCGACCCGGCGCAGGTGCAGGTCGACGATCGTGGCGGGGGCAGCCTCGTCGGCGTGCCAGGAGAAGCGGATCTGTTCCATCGGGTGGAAGCTGCGGGTCACGCCACGTGTGCCGTCCTCGGCGATCCATGTGTGACCCTTGTCGCCGAGATGTGCGCCCGGGCCAAGCAGGGCCTCGGCTCCCTCATCGGTCATCAGCGCGTTCCAGACATTCTTCAGTTCGTGGGACACCTGTCGCTGGACGACGACGGTGTCCTCTGTCTTCCCGGCAGCCTCGCTCGTGACGACATCAGTCATGGTGGACCTCGATTCAGGTGTCTGACCGGCCCCGTGAGCCGGTGGCGCGGCATGACACCGCACCGTGTCTCTTGTCTGATCGCCCCACCCGCCGGCGGGGGATGTCTCGACTGTAGACCCGCCGATGGCCATGGGGAAGCACGGGCCACCATGTCGCCGGATCAGTGCCGATGGCATGACTCAAGGCCAACTGACAAGCAACGATTCCGAGCGACGGACCTGCTGCGGCTCACCTTGCGGACGCCGCCCGGCGGTATCTGGACACCGTCGGATCGTCGGCGATCCAGAACCGCCACGGTCGCTCGTGAGCGGCACCCACCCCCACCCGAGGCCCCTGCCGGACTGCGACCGTGGCCCCGGCGGGGGCGAACAGCAGGCTGTCGTCGCGTTCATCACCGATGATCGCGACCGGAGTGACGGGGGCGGCGATCACGCGGAAACGCCGCCCGGTGGTGTCGAGGGTGAGGCCCAGCACGCGCCCCAGGTTCCCCGGACCGGAGGCGAGCCGAGCGTCGACCACACCCGGACGCCGGCGACGCGCCAGGTCGAGCCCGGCCACCACCTCACCAGCACGCAACAGCACGCCGGCCGCGGTCCCCGGGGGTGCGGTGACGATGTTGGCGGCATGGTGGATCCCGTAACTGAGATAGACGTAGACGTGACCGGGGCCGGCGAACATCGCCGCGTTGCGGGCCGTCGGCCCCCGGTGAGCGTGGGACGCCGGATCGTCGGCCCCCGTGTAGGCCTCCACCTCGCTCAGCCACACCGCGACCCCGCGATGCACGACAACACCCCCCAGCAGTCGCGGGGCCACCGACACGGCGTCGCCCGTGAGTTCGAGGGGCCAGGCATCGCTCACCCGTCCATCTCACCACGCTCGCCCCATCCCGGCTCGCGACCGATTGGGCCGATCGGTAGCCTCGAGGGCATGAGATCGCGTCACCGTGGCTGGGTCGGCCTCGCGCTGTCCTTGGTGGGCGTCGCGGTCCTCGGAGGGTGCGCCATCATCGCCCCTCCGACCTCGACCTCCCCCGGGCCGGGCGCGTCCGCGTCCGCCACGCCCGGGACGCTGACCACGCCCGGCAGCGCGCGTGCGGCCATCGACGAGCTGATGGCGGCCGCCGGCACCCACCGTGCGGTCAAGGTCGACATCACTCCGATCGAGGCCTCGCTGAGCATCGTGCGCAACGGCAAGGCCTACACGTGGGCGTGGACCAACGGCGTCGTGGGGCCGGCCCAGAGCGACATCGCCGACGTGAACCAGGCAAGCTTCGACCCCACTACGTTCAACATCGACAACGTCGGCGAGCTGTTCCAGGTGGCCGCCGACGTGTCCGGATCGCGCCAGAACCAGGAGCTGCAGATCGTCGAATACAACCAGGGGCAGGTGCTGATGACGGTGACCACCAACCCGGAATCGGCGACCGTGTTCTTCCGTCCCGACGGGACGCTGGTGCACACCGTCGACTTCGCCACCGCTGCCGGCATCAGCGAGGCACTGCGCGACTGCCTGGGCGGCGCCACCCAGGCCGGAGCCATCGGCTACAACCCCGGCAGCGGTCTGTACGTCGACCTGCCAGGAAGCCAGCCGGGAGTCATCGACGTGGTCACCCGCCCGCAGAGCCTGCCGCAGTGGGCGGCGTCCGAGAAGGGTCAGCTGCCCGAATTGTTCGACGTGTCGCTCGTGCAGCCCGCGGTCATCGCCCGCATCGTGCAGCTCGCCTCGATCGGAGCACCGGTGAGTCCGAGCGCGGTCGCCACATCCGTCGGGTCGTCGGTGCCCTCCGCGGACGCGGCGTCGGTGCACTGGGTGATCGACCGGCGCGACAGACTGGCGCAGCCGGTGCTGCGGGTGACCGCCCACGACCAAACCCGGGCGTTCACCCTCGACGGCACCGATGTCACCGCACTCGTCGACGGCTGATCCGTCACGGCGCAGACCGCCCGACGGCGCCGATCCGGCATCGTCGTCGACCGCTGCTCACGGCCCGGCCCGCAGCCGACGTTCGGGGCGTCCGCTGCCGGTCGTGTCATGATGAAGGGATGCGCATCGTAGGAGTGAGTTCCCCGGGGGCGGGCGAACTGGTCGGCCTCACGGTGCAACACGGTCAGAATCCCCATCAGGAACTGTGGCGCCGTGGGTTCGTCATCAACAATCTGTTGTCGGCCCGGATGGCCGACGATGAGGTCGTCCTCACGGTGCAGGTGTCGCGCCGCACACATTCGTCACGGCCCCCCCGCATCAAACACCGGGGGGCCGATCCCAGCCTCACCATCGAACCGGGCGAGGTTCCCGTACTCAACCAGAGGATCGCGGCCTACGCCGTGATCAGGTCACCGCGCGGCGTCCTCGGCTGCGAGTGCTCGGACAAGACCGCGGTACCCGGGCTGTGGCAGCTTCCCGGCGGCGGCCTGATGCCGGGCGAATGGC
>DAIESZ010000314.1 GCA_027346035.1 Propionibacteriaceae bacterium | reverse complement strand
CTCGATCTCCAGGCCGGGGTGAGCAGCCCGGATCTCGTCCATGAGGCGGTAGACGGCCGCGGTCTGGTCATGGACGCCGGCCCGGCCCGTTGGCTGGGTGCCCGCGTCGATGAGGTCGCGGTTGTGGTCCCACTTGATGTAGTCGATCCGGTACTCGTCGAGGATGGCGAGGATGGCATCACGGATGTGCCGGTAGCAGGCCGGGATGCCGAGGTTGAGCACCTGCTGGTGCCGGGACGCCACCGGCATCCGTCGACCGGTCGCCATCACCCATTCGGGATGCGCGCGGGCAAGATCGGAGTCGAGGTTGACCATCTCGGGTTCGAACCACAGCCCGAACTGCATGCCGAGTTCCTTGACCCGATTGACCAGGGGGTGCAGACCCTGGGGCCACACGTCGACCGACACGGTCCAGTCGCCCAGACCCGAGAAGTCGTCCCGCCGCGACCCGAACCAGCCGTCGTCGAGGACGTAGCGCTCGACGCCGATGGCGGCGGCCTGCTCGGCGAGATCGAGCAGGGGTTGGAGTTCATGGTCGAAATAGACGGCCTCCCACACATTGATCGTCACCGGCCGGTCGGCGCCGACGCGGGACGTGCGCGCCCGGAGGTGCTGGTGGAACCGTCGCGCCACCTGATCCAGGCCGAACCCGTACGATCCGTACACCCACGGGCTGGTGTAGCTCTCGCCGGTGGCGAGGCGCACCTCCCCGGGCAGCAGCAACTCGCCGCCCCCGATGACCCGCTCGCCCGTGGAGAGCCGCTCGGCGTAATGGGTGTGGTTCCCGCTCCACCCCACGTGCACGCCCCAGACCTCTCCGGCGCCGAAACCGAATCCCGGCGTGCCGGCGTGCAGGACGGTCGCGGCGTCCGGGCCGGTGCGACCCTTGCGACCCTCCCGAAGGTGGGCCCCGACCACGAAGTCGGACCGTTGGGGCACCCGCTCGCGACCCCATCTACCGGCGAGGTCGAGCAGTTCACCCGCCGTGGCCGGCACCGGGTAGGCGAGCACCAGGTCGTCGAGCGTGTAGCGGTCCCCGCCGATGTTGGTCACCCGGGCGCGGGAGCGCAGCAGTCCGCTCGCGGTGAGTTCGATCCTCAGCAGCAGGTCCAGGCCGGCGACGTCGTCGGTCGCGGCCACGTCGAGGGCCGCGGCGCCCGCCACGATGAGCACCGGCTCGGCGCCCGAACAGGTGACCGGCACAGCGTCGACGGACAGCCCCGTGACGGTGAACCGAGGGGACCAGTCGGCCCCCTGCCGGGAGCCACTGAGGCCGGGGCGGCCCACCCAACCGGTGTGATGCTCCGGCAGTACCGCGAGTCGGACGGGCTCGTCGACAACATTGGCGACGACAGGATGGACGCCCGCCCGCACCATCGTCAGCACGTCGTCGAGGCCTAGATCGCCGAGATCGGCGCCCCAGTGGACGATCGACGGGAGCTGGGCGTCGAGCAGATCGAGCACGACCGAGACCGACTCGGCCCTCAGCACGATCAGGGCGTTGACCATCGCTGTCATGGTGGTTCCTTCCGGGGAGGGTTTGGTGCGGGGGATTGGCATGAGGGTGGTGATCAGGTGCCGGGGCACCCGCAGGATGCCCGGGTGACCAGGGTCGTCGGAATCTGCACGTGACGGCCTGGTGACGGGAGAGGTTCGTCGAGCAGGGCGACGTGCCCGTCGGCGGGTCGGGACGAGTCCTGCTTCGCGACCGTGAGGGGTGGCAGGCGGAACTCGGCGTCCTGAGTGCCGTTTAGCGAGACGATGGCGACATCGTCGGGAAATCCCAGGCCGGTCTCCTGCGAAGCGGACCGGGCCGAAGGTCTCCAGATCCTTGCTCGCCCCACTAGCGCGTCCACCCGGGGCACTCGGCCGCCATCAGTTCGCTTCCTGTGCTGTGAGAGTTCGGGCGCAGGATCGCGAAGGTCGATCAGCCTCGAGGGGATGTCGGCGGAATGCACAGACTTCACGCGTTCGATGCGCAAGTAGCGCGACTCGAGGAGCAGGCTGTCGACCTGGCTCCAGATCCGCTGGCCCGCGATGTCGGCTTGGTCGCCGCCGCCGTAACGGGCCTCGCCGATGAGAAGGGCCTGGCCATGCTCGGCGGCGCCCCTGACGAGTTCCAAGGTGTACTCGGTCAAGCACGAGTTGAGGTTCTCACCGAGGATCAGTCCGATGGTTTCCGTGCGGCCACGGCGCAATGTCCGGGAACAGGCATTCTGCGGATAATCCAGGAGCGATATGCCCCCCCGGACGCACTCCGCGGTGACAGGTGCGATGCGACGGGGGCAGGTGCAGACGACGCAGCTGACCGCGGCAGGGCTCACACCGGCGAGCTGCCCCACGTTGGCCCGCGTCACCGGGCGGCGGCCGGGGGCCGACGACGTGCGGGTGTTTGGTGCACCAAGATAGCTGGTCTGTCCCATGAATGCCCTCCGGCAGCTCTCTACAAAAATAGACCAATAGACAATTCCGATGAAGGGGATCTCATCTGACAGACAACCGAATCATCCGATACAGCCGAGCCTGGCTCCC
>DAIESZ010000308.1 GCA_027346035.1 Propionibacteriaceae bacterium | reverse complement strand
CTGGACGACCCGGCAGGCCGGGGCGTCGAGGCCGTGCGCCCCATCCGCGACGAGATCAAGCGCCGGGTGGCGGCGCTGCTGGAGGAACTCGGCGTGCACCCCGCGTAAGGAGTCACCGCTCCGCTCGCGCCGTTTCGCGCGAGGCGTGCCGTGAACTCCGGCCGGGGACCCGCCCCTCCGCGTGTCGCCCCCGGGGAGCATTGCCGCGCTCGGCTTGTGCCCCGGCGGGTATTGGCGCGCTCGGGTCTCGCCGTGGCCGGGTTCGAGCCTCCGCCGACCCCTGAACTCCGCGACGGGCACACAACCCCGACCCCCCGCGTTCGGACACCGATACCTCAGGTACATTTGTATCAAGTTCTACTGAACTATCGCGCGCCGTGATCCCGGTGCCCGATGTGCGTGAGGTGGGAGACGAGCGCCATGGTCATGGCGGGATATTCGGCGCAGGGCGTCGTCGAGCGTGGCGGTACCGCGGTCGTCACGACCGGGGGGAGCGACGTCGCCCTCGACGCATCCGCCGGCGATGGCGGGGCCCTGCCCGGACCGGCCGACCTGCTGACCGCGGCCTTCGCCGCCTGCGTTCTCAAGAACGTGGAGCGGTTCTCCCACCTCCTGCCCTTCGGCTACGAGCGCGCGCAGATCAGCGTCGAGGCGACGCGTCAGGACACACCCCCGCGGATCAGCAGCGTCCGGTACCTGCTCACCGTCGTCACGGACGAGCCCGCGCACAGGGTGGAACTCCTGCACCGCAACATCCGCCGTTTCGGCACGATCTACAACACCCTCGCCGCAGTCGCCGACGTCGTCGGCGACATCGAGGCCGTGCCCGTGAGGGCCGGCAGACAGGAATCCACCATGAAGACATCGCAGCCACTCGAGTCACTCTTCGCCTTCCACGGCCACCGCTGCTGGGCGAGCACGGTCGGTCTACGCGCCGCGCTGACCGCACTCGAGGCACTCGGAGTGGAGGCGGGCGGGGGCAAGTCGCTGCACGCCGTCATCGACATCGGCGACCACCACGGCGCGATGTGCTTCGCCGACGGCGTCCAGGTGGCCACGGGGTGCACCCTCGGCAAGGGGAACATCGTGAAGTCGGGCAAGGGCAAGCTGAACCTGACCCTCATCGACACCGCAACCGACCGCAAGGTCACGGTCGCCTACAACCCGAGCCTGCAGTCCCAGATCCGCGACTCGGCCTTCATGCAGAAGCGCAGCGCCGGCGTGCCGCCCACCGAGATCCCCGAGGCGGAACAGTGGGAGCTCGTGCATCTCATCTGGGACGCCCCGCAGGACGCCGTGCTCACGCTCGGGCCCGTGGTCGCAGCCGGGTGGCACCCGATCGAGGAGGTCGTCCGGTTCGCGGTCTGCCCGCGGTGCGGGCAACTGACCGCCGAGCCCTACCTCCGCGTCGCCAAGGGCGAGCAGGTGTGCATCGACTGCTCCGGCTACGAGGCCTGAGCCCACGCCGATGCTCTACGTTGCGATCGGCGTGATCGTTCTCCTGCTTTCCGGGGTACTCGCGATGGCGGGCCTCGGGGCCGCATTCCTGTTCGTCCCGCTGTTCTACTGGCTCGGCATCCCCCTCCAGGTCGCAGCGTCCACCGCGCTGCTGCTCAACGCGGTCAGCCTCACCTTCGCCAGCATCACCTACTGGCGGGCCCGGCTGGTCAACTTCAGGGTCGGGATACCGATCACCGTGGCGGCGGTCATCACCGCCCCGATCGGGGCCCGGGTCGCTCCGCACGTGGACAAGACCGTCCTGCTCTGGCTGTTCTCCGGGTTCCTCGTCTTCGCCGGCGCGATGATGCTGTTCTACCGGCGTCCGGCAACCACCCGCCCGGTCGGGCGCCGCACCGAGATCACCACAGGCAGCGCGGTCGGGGGCCTCGCCGGGTTCCTCGGAGGCCTCCTCGGGGTCGGCGGAGGCAACGTGATCCTGCCGGCGCTCAACGGCTTCGGCCTGGACGCCAAGAAGGCTGCGGGCACAACCGGGCTCGCCGTCGTCTTCTCATCGCTCACCGGTTTCCTCGGTCGGATCTCCCTCGGCCACTTCGACCTCCGGCTGATGGTGGTCAGCGTCGTGGCGGCGGCGGGCGGCTCGCTCGTCGGCTCGAGGATCATGACCACCCGGGTGAGCAACACCCAGCTCAAGCGACTCATCGCCGTGGTGCTGTGGGCCGTCGCCGCCAAGATGATGTGGGACCTGGTGGCCGGGTGACCCCCGCAGGGAGTCCTGACAGCGCGAACCCGGCCGCCCGTGGGCGCGACCGGACATCGAAGCCGAGCCGCTCCCCGTCCCCATCGGAACCACACCCCCGCGACTCGCCCCACCTCTGTCGCCCCACCCCTGTCGGCATGCGGCCGACAGGACCGAGTACCCCTAGGAGCAATTCATGACATCCATCACGCACTACGACGTGCTCGTCATCGGCGGGGGACCGGGGGGAACTCCCGCGGCCATGACCCTGGCGCGAGGGGGCAAGCACGTCCTGCTCGTCGAGGCGGGAAGCGGCCTGGGCGGCACCTGTCTGTTCGAGGGCTGCATCCCGTCGAAGATCTTCCGCGAGACGGCCGCCCGCCGCCAGGAATCCCTCCGCTCCGACGAGTTCGGCCTGCCGGCCCTGGAGCCGGAGGCCGCCCGCGTCGATTGGGGCGCGGTGCAGGCCCGCAAGCACCGCATCCTGAGCCTCAGGGCGCAGGGCGCACGCGCCGAGGCGGGGACGCTGCCCGGCCTGGACCTGGTCTTCGGTCGTGCCCGGCTGACCGGACCGCGCACGGCGGTGATCGAGGCTCCCGGCCAACGCCGGGACGTCGCCTTCGACAACGCCATCCTCGCCACCGGCTCGATCGCGTCCCGGCCTCCGATCGAGGGAGCTGACCTACCCGGAGTGCTCGACTCGACAGGACTCCTCGAGATCGGATCCGTGCCGGAATCCCTGGCGCTGATCGGCGCGGGACCCATCGGCGTGGAGATGGCGCAGATCTTCGCCATGCTCGGGTCCCGGGTGACCCTCCTGGAGGCGATGCCCCGCATCCTCGGGCCGGTCGATGCGGTTCTCGCCGAACTGCTCGCGGACCGGCTCCGGGGCGACGGGGTCGTCGTGCGGACCGGCGCATCGATCGAGGCCATCACGGCCGGGGAGGACTCCTACACGGTGAGGTACGTGCACGAGGGAGAGCCCCGGACCGTGCGGGCCCAGGCGGTGGCCATCGTGGCCGGCCGGCGTCCGAACGTGGATGGCCTCGGCCTCGAGACGACGGCCGTGCGTCACGACGCACACGGCGTCAGCGTCGATGGCACGCTGCAGACCGACGAGCCCGGCATCTACGCCACGGGCGATCTCGTCGGCAACCCGATGTTCGCGCACTGGGCCACCGCCCAGGCGCGCGCGGTGGCCGACCACCTGCTGGGCGCCACGACCCGCTTCCCACGCGTCGAGCACAACAGCGCGGTCATCTTCTCCTACCCCGAACTCGGCATGGCCGGGCTCACCGAGGAGGCGGCCCGCGCCGCGGGCCTCGACGTCGCCGTGGCCGAGTACGACTACCGGATCGATGCCCGAGCGCAGATCGGCGGCGACGCCTTCGGGCGCGTTCGGATCGTCCACCGTCTCGACGACCGACGCGTCGTGGGCATCCACGCGCTGGTCGAGGGTGCCGCCGACCTCATGGGCGAGGCGGCGCTGGTGGTGCGGCACGGCCTCACGATCGACCAGATCGCCGAGACGATCCATCCCCATCCCACCCTCACCGAGGCCTTCG
>DAIESZ010000246.1 GCA_027346035.1 Propionibacteriaceae bacterium | reverse complement strand
CGGAGCGCGTCGAGATCGCCCTCGAGCGCGCCCAGCGCCCGCGCCTGGACGAGCACGTTGCCGAGGGCGGTGCCCTCATCCGGTCCGGCGATGACGGGCAGCCCGGTGGCCTCGGCGGTCAACCGGCACAGCAGCGCGTTGTTCGTGCCGCCGCCGACCATGTGCACGACCGAGACGTCGCGTCCGGCGAGTTCGCAGGCCTGTCGCACGGCCTGACGGTGGGCGAGGGCCAGCGAGTCCAGGATGCAGCGGGCGACCTCGGCCGGGCTCTGCGGCACGGGCTCCCCCGCCGCCGCGGCCAGCTCCGCGATCCGGGTGGGCATGTCGCCGGGGGGCAGCAGGGTCGCGTCGTTGATGTCGACGACCGTGCACAGCCCGGGCAGGTCGGACGCCGCCGCGATGAGGTCGACGAGGTCGACGCGCAGGCCCGCCCCGGCCCACGTGCGGATCGACTCGCTGAGCACCCACAGGCCCATGATGTTCTTGAGGTAGCGGACCGTGCCGTCGACGCCGAGTTCGTTGGTGAAGTTCGCCTCGCGACTGGCCTCGGTGAGCACCGGGGCGTCGAGTTCGAGGCCGACGAGCGACCAGGTGCCCGAGCTGATGTAGGCGAAGTCGGTGCCGGACGCCGGCACGGCCACGATCGCCGAGGCGGTGTCGTGGGTCCCGACCGCGACGACCCGGGCCTGCGACGTCACCAGCCGGTCGCGCACCGGCCCGAGCACCGTCCCGGCCTCGACCAGTTCGGGCAGGAAGTCGGCGGCGGGTATCCCCCAGATCGAGCGCAGGTCGTCGAGCGTGGCCCGCGACCAGGTGCGGCGGCGCACGTCGAGCAGTCCGGTGGTCGACGCGTTGGTGATCTCGGCCACCGCCCGCCCGGTGAGCCAGAAGCCGAACAGGTCGGGCATCAGCAGCAGGTGCCGCACATCGGCCCACGGGGTGGTGTCGGCGGCCGCGACGAGCTGGAAGATCGTGTTGAACGGCTGCACCTGCAGGCCGCAGCGGGCGTGGAACTGCGACGCCGGCACGTGCGCGAACACCTGCTCGGGGACGCCCCGGGTGCGGGGGTCACGGTAGTTGAACGGGTCACCGAGCAGCGCGCCCGACCGGTCGAGCAGTCCGTAGTCGACCGCCCACGTGTCGACGCCGATGCCGCTCAGCCCGCCGGCCAGGCGTTCGGCGTCCCAGAGGCCCTCGCGCACCTCGCTGAACAGCCGGGACACGTTCCAGTGCAGTTCACCCGACACCGGCAGCGGGTCATGGCTGAACCGGCGCACCTGGCGCAGGTCGACCCGCGCACCGTCGGCGTCCGGGGTGAGCGTGGCCAACATCACCCGGCCACTGGTCGCCCCCAGATCGACGGCGGCGAACGAGCCGACCCCGCGCATGTCAGGCGCCCCAGCCGGCCTGCTGCCCACCCACCCGCTCACGGGCGATCGTCGCGAGGTAGTCGGTGGCCAGGAACGCCTTGAGCGGGTCGGGCGCCAGCCCGTGCTGCTCGCGCAGCTCGGCGAGCAGCGGCCGGACGTCGGTGTTGTAGGCGTCCATCAGCACCCCGTTGGCGCCGAGCACGTCGCCCGCCCTCTGGGCCCGGGCCAGCGCCTCGCGGTCGACCAGCAACGCCTTCGCGGTGGCCTCCTGGACGTTCATGATCGAGCGGATCTGCCCCGGGATCTTGTCCTCGATGTTGTGGCACTGGTCGAGCATGAAGTTGACGCCGGAGTCGGCACGCAACGCGCCGGCGATGACGATCTCGTTCATGATGCGGAACAGCTGGTAGGGATCGGCGGCGCCCACGATGAGTTCGTCGTCGGCGTAGAAGCGGGAGTTGAAGTCGAACGCCCCGAGCCTGCCGAGCCTCAACAGCTGGGCGACGATGAACTCGATGTTGGTGCCGGGAGCGTGGTGGCCGGTGTCGAGGACGACGAACGCCTTGTCACCGAGTGCGAGGCAGTGCACCAGCGAGGTGCCCCAGTCGGGCACGTCCGTGGCGTAGAACGCGGGCTCGAAGAACTTGTACTCGAGCACCAGGCGCTCGCCGTCGCCGAGTGCGGCGTAGATCTTCTGCAGGCCCTCGGCCAGGCGCTCCTGGCGCGAGCGCAGGTCGTCCTGGCCGGGATAGTTGAGGCCGTCGGCGAGCCAGATCTTCAGCTCGTGGCTACCGGTGGCCCGCATGATATCGATGCACTCGAGGTGGTGGTCGACGGCCTTCCGCCGCACGCGGGCGTCCGGGTTGCACAGGCTTCCGAGTTTGTAGTCGTCGTCCTGGAACACGTTGGAGTTGATCATGCCGATCGTCACGCCGTGGTCGCGGGCGAACCGCGCCAGGTCGGAGTAGTCGTCGACCTTGTCCCACGGGATGTGCAGGGACACCCGCGGAGCGTGCCCCGTGAACCGGTTCACCTGGGCGGCGTCCGCGATCTTCTCGTAAGGGTTACGGGGTGTACCCGGACTGCCGAACACCTTGAACCGGGTGCCGGAGTTGCCATAGGCCCAACTGGGAACCTCGATGGTTTGCTGCTCGAGGAGGGTACGCGCCTCGGAACTGAGATCAGCCAGGCTGGTCATCGGAATCTCCCGTCATCGTCGACGATGCCTTGAATCGTTTCATCACGAAGGTAGCACCGGTCGGTGCCCCTGTAAATCCCGGGGGGCGGTCAGTCTTGCCGGACGCCGGCCGGGACGCCCGCCCGTCCGAGTGCTTCGCCGGCGACAACCAGCAGTTCGGAGGCCACCGCGAGCGCCACCTCGCCGGCGCCCCGCAGCGTGAAGTGCGTGTCGTCGGCGACGCCGTCGCGCCACAGGTGGTGCTGCCACGGGGCGAGGTGCATGAACAGGCGGCGCGAGTCGTCGGGCCCGTACGCCTCGTAGATCCGGGCGCTCAGGGCCTCCACGTCGACCAGCGCCACGCCCAGTTGTCCCGCGAGGTCCCGCACGACACCCGGGTAGTCACCGTGCGAGCTGACATAGACGCCCTCGCCCAGCGTGCGGCGTCCGACCGGCGTGCACAGCACCGGGACGAGCGCGCGGTCGCGGCAGTCGGCGACCATCGCGGTGAGGTTGCGCCGGTAGCCGCCGGTGGCGGCCAGCGTGGGCAGTTTCTGGTCGTTGTGGCCGAACTGGATCACCACGACATCGCCGGGCATCGCGGTCCAGAGCAACGCATCCCACAGACCCTCACCCCGATGGCTCGAGGTGTTGGCGCCGTTCTTGGCGAAGTTCGCCACCCGGATGTGCAGGGGTTCGGCGTGCTCACCGCGCCCGCGGTTCAGCAGGGCGTTGAGGTGTCCGCCCAGGTGTTCGCCCCAGCCCGACATCGGCCGCTCGATCGCCGGATAGTTGGCCACCGTCGAATCGCCCGCGAGCAGTACGGTGCGTCCCGTTGGATCGGTCATTCCCGACTCCCCTCGTCGACGTCGTCGTCATCGCGACCGCGTCCGCCGCGCCGGCGGCCGCAGTCTCCGGCGGGCCGGCGTCCGCGCCGGTTCCGCATGTCGCAGGCTACCCGAATAGGAAAGCGCTATCCAGCGGGTCGAGGGAATTTCTCGCGGCGCACCGAGGCGGCGCGGGACCGCCGACCGCGGGGATGGAACGGCGCCCCCGAAAGCCCTAGGTTGCCGTGTGGACCACCGCCCCCACCGGAAGTCGAGCATGACCACCATCCCCCAGCCGTACCTGCCCCACCACGACGGGTCGGAGCTGTACCGCAGCCCGCAGAACCCGACCCCCGGCGCCTCGGTGACGGTGCGACTGCGCACGAGCGCCGCGGCCCCGGTCGAGCAGTGCATCGTGCGGCTGCTGAGCGACGGCGAGCCGCGCTGGATCGAGGCGCGCCCCGAGCCCGGGGAGGCCGGTGTCACGTGGTGGCGGGCCGAGATTCCCCTGCACAACCCGGTGACCCACTACCGCTGGCTGGTGCGCGGCGGACCGCTCGGCTACGCCTGGGTCAACGCCTCGGGTACCCATCGACGCGACGTCACCGACGCCGAGGACTTCCGGGTGTCGACGTTCGCGCCGCCGCCCGCGTGGGCGCGGGACGCGATCGTCTACCAGATCTTCCCCGACCGCTTCGCCCGATCGGACGCCGCCGGCGTCCGGGACCTGCCCGACTGGGCACTCCCCCGCGGCTGGGACGACCCGATCGAGCTCGACCACGCGACGATCGGTCGCCAGCTCTACGGCGGCGACCTCGACGGGATCGTCGAGCACCTCGACCACCTGGTCGACCTCGGCGTCACCGTCGTCTACCTCACGCCGATCTTCCCGGCGCGCTCGAACCACCGCTACGACGCGAGCAGCTTCGAGCACGTCGACCCGCTGCTCGGCGGCGACGCGGCGTTCACCCGGCTCATCGCCGCCTGCCACGAGCGCGGGCTGCGGGTGATGGGCGACGTCACCACCAACCACACGGGGGCGGGCCACGAGTGGTTCCGGATCGCGCGGGCCGATCCGGCGTCCGAGGAGCGCTCGTTCTACTACTTCGACGATTCCGGGACCGGCTACGTCGGCTGGCTCGGCAACCGCAGCCTGCCGAAACTCGACCACTCGTCGGCGATCCTGCGGCACCGGTTCTTCGACAGCGACGACGGCGTGATCCGCAAGTGGCTGCGCCCGCCCTACGGCATGGACGGCTGGCGGGTCGACGTCGCGAACATGTCCGGACGCCACGGCGCCCAGGACGACTACCACGAGGTGGCGCGGCGCACGCGCGAGGCCGCGACCTCGGCCCGGTCGGACGCGTGGGTCGTCGCCGAGCATTGCCACGACCTCTACCAGGAACTCGACGGCGACGGGTGGCACGGAGCGATGAACTACGCCGGGTTCACCCGGCCCGCCTGGACCTGGCTGCGGAGCACCGACTGGGCGCCATCGTTCCTCGGCCAGGCGATGCAACTGCCGCGGCTGCCCGGCGGGGCGGTCGTCGAGGCGATGCGCGCGTTCAATGCGGGCATCCCGTGGACGTCCTACGTGCACTCGTTCGACCTGCTCGGCTCGCACGACACCACCCGGCTGGCCACCCTGATCCGCCGGGACGACGACCTGCTCGCCGCGGCGGTCACCCTGATGTTCACCCTGCCCGGTGTGCCGATGGTCTGTTACGGCGACGAGATCGGCCTCGAGGGCGTGTTCGGCGAGGACGGGCGGCGTCCGATGCCGTGGACCCACCCCGAGCAGTGGAACGACCGGGCGCACGAGACCTACCGCGCGCTCGCGCACCTGCGCCGGGAGCACACCGCGCTCACCCGCGGCGGACTGCGCTGGCTCGTCGCCGACGACGATCTCATCGCCTACGTGCGCGAGAGCGCGGACTCCACGGCACTGGTCGCGGTCGCCCGGGCCGCGTGCGGCCCCGTCGGGATCCCGTCGGACGCCGTCCCGGGTGCGGCGTCCGGGACGCTCGTCTTCGGCGGGGGGATCACCGTCGCCGGGGACGCGATCACCCTGAGCTTCGATCGGGCCGGGGGCGGCGTCCTGGCCTGGTGAGGTGCGTGGACGCGCAGTCCCTACACCGAGCCGCGCTTGTACCACCGGAAGGTCGTCACGCACAGCACGAGCCCGAGGGCGCTCCACAGCGCCAGGCTCGCGTAGACCCCGGTGAGGTTCCAGGTGCCGCCCACCTCCGAGGCCGCGAAGTCGTCGGGATAGAAGCTCGCCCGCATGCCCTGCGCGATCCACTTGAGCGGAAAGATCGACGCGATGGTCCGCAGCCAGCCGGGGATCGCCTCCCACCCGATGTAGATCCCCGAGATGAACTGCAGGACCAGGAGTGGCGCGATGACGACGGCCCCGATGGATCTCGACGATGCCAGCGACGAATAGGCGATCCCGAGGACGGTGCCGGAGAAGACGCCGAGCAGGAACGTGACCGCGAACGTGGCCCACTTGGCGGGGTCGGTGGGCATGGGGACGCCGAACGCCAGCCGAGCGATCAGCAGCAGCAGAGCCAGTTGGGCCAGCGAGGTGACTCCGACCAGCCCCACCTTGCCGAGGAA